>CAZDMM010000191.1:0-10746 GCA_964505845.1 uncultured Caldilineaceae bacterium | reverse complement strand
ACCTTGACCTGGATCATGATGTAGATGTGGACCACGACCTGGATCTCGATCACGACCTCGCTGTAGACCACGACGCCGATCTTGACCACGACCTCGATCACGACGTGGGGCACGATATCGAGGGCGGGCCGGCCTGGCTGGAGATGCTGCACTTTTTGGGGGTGGGCTATGCCCCGCTGACGATGGTGCTGCTGGTGCTGTTGGGCAGCTTCGGTTTAATCGGCTGGATCATCAATTGGCTGGCCCTGGGTTGGTCCCTGTTTTATCCGGGCTGGGCGCTGGCAGTGATTTTGGTCGTGGCCCTAGCAGCGGCGGCCTGGTTCACTTCGCGCACGGCGCGACTCATTGGCCGGGCGCTTCCCTCCTTTGCCAGCAGCGCCATCTCGGCCTCGCAATTGGTCTCGCGGCGCGGCTGGGTGGTCAGCGCCCAGGTAGACCAGAGCTACGGGCAGGTCAAAATCCGCGACTCCGGCGGCACGCTCATCACCGTTTTTGCCAAAGTTGACCCCGACAAAGCGCCCATCCCCCGCGACAGCGAAGTGTACCTGGTGGATTACGACGCCGCCAGCAAAGTCTATACTGTGGTTTCATCAGATTAATTTACGATTTACGATTTCAGATTTACGATTTGAGATTTAATCGTAAATCGTCCTCTCGTTCCCAAACTGAGTTTGGGAACGAGAGGAAACGAGAGGAAAATCGTAAATCGTAAATCATTACGGAGGTAATTATGGCTTCATTTCTGTTCTGGCTGGTGATTATTGGTATCGCCGTTATCGCTTTCTTTGTCCTTTTGGCGGTCATTGCCAGATCTTATGTCAAAGCGCCGGCTAACCGGGCCTTTGTGCGCACCGGTCGAGGGGCGCAACCCAAAGTAGTGATGAACGGCGGAGCCTTTGTTTTTGGCCTGATCCACGAAATCACCTGGGTTGACCTGGGCACGATGGCAATTGAGATCGAGCGGACGGAACAAAACGCCCTGCTCACCCGCGACCCTCAGTACGCCGACATCCGGGCCATCTTTTACATCAAGGTCAACCCCACCATCGAGGGGATTGTGGACGCGGCCCGCACCATCGGCGGCAAGGCGGTGGATGCGCTGGCGGTCAAGCAACTGGTTGACGCCAAGCTCGATGGCGCGCTGCGCGACGTGGCCGCCACCTTTACCCTGATGAGCCTGCACCAGGAGCGGGACAACTTTATCCAAAAGGTGCAGGAGCGGGTCAAGGAAGATTTGGAGCAAAACGGACTGGTGCTGGAGAGCGTCAGCATCCTCACCCTCAAAGCGGCCCGGCAAGGCTCTTTTGGCACGGATGACGTGTTTGGGGCGCAGGTGGCGCGGGCCAATGCCGACGTGATTCAGACCGCCTTGCGGGAGCGCAACGACATCGAGCGCAAAACCGAGGTGGAGGTCAAGCAGCGCGATACCAGCACCGCCAAAGAAAAGCTGACCCTGGAGCAGGATATGGCCTTTGCCGCCGCCACCCAGCAGCGCGAGGTGCAGGCTCGCCAGGCGTTGGAAAAATCGGCCACCGAGAAATTTATTTATGAGCAGGAGTTGGCGGCCGAGCAGGCCCGCATTGCCAAAGAGCGGGCGGTCAAGCTGTCTGAAATTGAGATGGAACAGACGGTGCTGGTGCAGAGTGAGCGCAAAAACCAGGAGTACCAAACCGCCGAGATTGTGCGCAACCAGGCCATCGAGGTGGCGGAGCAGACCAAGCAGATTGCCGTGCTCAAAGAGCAGCAGCGGCGCGAAGCGGCCGAACAGGAACGCCTGCTGGTGGCCGCCCAGCGCGAGCAGGCCGCCCAGGATGTCAAAACGGTGGAAGAGACGGCCCAGGCCAAACGGCAGGCCCAAATCCAGGTCATCGAGGCGGAGCGGGACGCCCAGCGGGCCATGATTGACCGCAAGAACGCGGTTGAAATTGAGGCGCTCAAGAAGGTGCGGGAGGCCGAGGCGCAGGCAGCGGCCCTCAAAGAGATGGCCCAGGCCGAGTTTGAGGCGGCCCAAAAGCAGGCCGAAACCAAGCGCACCGCGGCTCAGGCCGAGCGTGACGCCGAGACGATGCGGGCCGATGCGGAACGCGCCCGCACCAGCGCCTCCGGCCTGGCCGAGGCGGAAGTGCTGCGGGCCAAAGCCGAGGCGGCCAAGCTGCAAGGTATGGCCGAGGCCGAGGTCATCCGGGCCAAAGCCGAGGCCATGCAGGTGGAGGCGGAAGTCATCCGGGCCAAGGGCTTGGCCGAGGCTGAGGCGGCCAAAGCCAAAGGTATGGCCGAGGCCGAAGCCCAAAAAGCCAAAGCCGAAGCCCTGGCCGCCTTTGATAATGTCAGCCAGCAGTTGGAGCTGCAGCGTTTGCAGCTTGACGCCCAAATCCAGATTGGGGTGGCTCGCGCCCAGGCGATGGGCGCGGCGATTGCCAACATGCAGATCAAGATGTTTGGTACGCCGGAGGCGGCGGACAGCATCTTGCGCCTGATGTCCTTTGCCGAGGGTTTTAATGATGTGCTGGGGGCCATGCCGCCCCAGGTGCGGGAACTGGGCAGCCAACTGTTGACCAAAGTGGCCGGCAACGGGGCGCACAGCAACGGTCAGCCGACACCCCCACCGGCTCTCACCCTGGAGCAGGTGGCGGTGCTGATGCCGCAGTTGATGGGCCTGGTGGAGCGCACGTTGGATGTCAACAAGCTCAAAAAGCAGACCGTCAGCCAGGTGTTAGCTCAGTTAGAGGCCCAGGCGGGTGAAGCCGACAAGTCCACCGTCGCCCTGGCCCGCCAAGCCCTGGAACTGCTGCCCATCCTGGCCGAGATGAATTTTGAGGATGTCTATCTGCGGTATGGGGTGAAGTGAGGCGGAAAGCGTGGTGCGTAGTGCGTGTTGCGTGGTCCGTTAATTAATGCGTTACGCAACACGCAACACGCAACCTCATTTTAGAGTGTTTGCAAGGAAAGTGCTGTGACCCACAACACCGATTTACTCTACACCTTCACCGGACTGCCGAGCGCCCAGGTGGTAGCGGCGGTGAGGTCGCTGATTCAAAAGCGGGGAGAGGGGGAGGTGGCGCTGGTGGAATGGCTGACGCGCCGCCCGCTGGAGTCGTTGACCAGCTTTTTGTTCAGCGCCTCGCTGGCCTTTTATTTGGCGGAGCGGGGAGTCAACCCCAAGATTCAAACCTTTGTGGATACGCTGTATTACATCAGCACCTGTCTGTCCGTAGGGTACGCCGATATTTTTGCTCAAACGCAGAAGGGGAAACTGATTGCCACCCTGGTGATGACCCTCGGTCCGGCGCTCACCGGCAACGCCCTCGACCCACCGGGCCGGGTGGAACCTGCCTCGGCGCGGGGGCAGGAATTGATGCTGGAGCGACTCGATGCGATTTTGGCGGAGTTGCGGCAAAAAGCGACCGAATAAATTCGCAGTTCTCAAATCACAAATGACAGGCCCACCATCACCACAAACATCAATGCGGTGATGACGAGCATGGTCTTGAACTCGCTGTAGACGTAAAAATACTCTTGAGCAAAGTTGACGGCGACAACTTTGCGGGCGTTAACTGTGGCGGGTTCCGCAGCCCTGGGAATCGGCGGGACGGGAACCTGGCCCGCTTCTGCCGGCTCGGTTGGAGTATAAACGGGGGAAAAGGGTCTAGGTTTGTCGGTTTCTAAACGCCGTTCGCGGCGAGATCGTTTGGCCATGGTAAGTCTTTCTTAGCGATAAAAACTTATCGAAATGGGTACACTTACTCCTCCGTGACCGCAGACGGGAGACCGCTGACCGCCAAAAATTTGAAAGGCGGCGATTTGTGGTCACAGCTTTGGGAGAAATGCGGATAGATTGTTTCGACTGGGGTAAATTATAGCATCCGCCGGGTTATTCGGCTAATTCACCGATGACGACCAGGCGTTGGGTGTCAATCAAGTAGGGATGGCAGGTTTGCAGAGTGGCCACCGGCTCGGTGGTGGGCAGCATCACTTCGGTGTCGGTCGGCTCGATGATCCGTTTTTCTTTGACCACGTAGCGGAATTTTTGCTCCCCGGCATAGATAAAATACTCATCCCCCGCTTCCAATTTTTCCAGGTAGCGGAAAATCTCGCCAAAAATGTCGTTATGAGCGGCCAGGTAGAGGTTGCCTCGCTCGCCGGGGTTGGCGCTGCCGGGCAAATGTCCTACCCCTTTTTTCAAATCTTCCCAGGCCACCCCGTTGACAATGGGTGCGTCAACCTTGATTTTAGGGATGACGATGCGGGTGGGCGCAGCGGCGCTCGGCTTGACCCCAATCGGTACGGCGGCGGATTTGGAACTGGGTTGAATCCACTGCTGCAAGTGGAGGGGCACATCCGGGGCTGCCCCGCCAGGCGAGGTGGGCGGGGTGTGACCCCCCGGCAGCCGGGCCAGGGCAATCGGTGGGGGGACGGCGGTGGGGGTAGGAATGACCTGCTTTACGGCGTTTTGCTGCGCCTGCGAGACCTCGGCGTTCAACTCGCGCAGGTTGAAATAAGAGGCCACCAGCACGGCCACCAGCCCCCCCAGGGCGACCACTTCCAGCGCCAGCAGCAAGCCATCCATCAACTTTTTGGAGCGGCTGCGCTCCTGGGGCGGTCCCGGCCTGGCTTTACGCCAGCCAAACCAGCCGCGCATCGGCTGCAGGGTAGCGGTTGGCACGCCAGCCGCAGCGATATGGGTATTGTGGGGCCGGGTGAGGGGAGTATTCGGCAGGCCAACCGGGTTGGTGGGAACAACCTCCTGGCTCATCAAAGCCTCATTAACAGAGCGACCCTCACCGGAGAGGCGCTGGAAACGTTCCAACCGGCTCTGGCGGCGCTTGATCAGGAGGGCCTTCTCCAATTCTTCGAGACTCAGTTCTTCCAGTTTCCGTTTGCCAAACATACCACTCACCGGAGAGTAGTCAGCAGCCAGTAATCAGAAAATGACTGACTACTGGCTGCTGGTTACTGTTTTATGTCACGTTGTTATTGTAAAGCTGAGATTCTTTTTTGTCAAACGGGGTTATGCGAAAAGACTTAGCATATCCAAAATTTCTGTTTTAGGGCTGACAAAGCATAGCTTTGTCACTCCAGAATTTGAAATTCGGCCTGGCAGTCATCTTAAAAGGGCCAAGAGGCGGGTCAACTTGGCATTAAGCGCCTCATATCCCGCTCGATTGAGGTGCAACGTGTCTTGATAATATTCATTTTTGGCGACTCCCTTATCGCTCAAAATCAAATAGGCATCAAAAATGATGATCTGTGGCCCTTGCAAAGAGTGGATGAAACTATTAACTTCACCAATAGCTTGATCTACCTCAGAGGACCAGAACGGTTGGCGTTCCAGGGGTACCAGGCCGGTGGGGAAAATGGTGGTTACAATAACCGTCGTTCCATTTTCTACTGCTTGGCTAACAATTTGCTGAATGTTGGCCTGACAATTGGCAATGATGGCATCTCTACGTTCGGGAAAAAGGGGGATTATCTTCAGATCATTGACGCCGGTTTGCAAAATGAGAATATGAGGATGTAATAGTTTGACATGGGCTTCAAAACGGTACAACGATTGAGCTGAGGTTTGCGCTCCAATCCCGCGGTTGATAAAGGTAAGCCCGATCAAATTTTGGGGTGCAGGCCAATTCGCTGCCCGCGAGTCGCCAAAGAAGACCACCCGTTTATCATCGAGATTATCTGGGCTGGTTGAGTCAATGGTAGTAGGATAGTAGCTTAACCCCAGGGGGTCCAGGCGCGTTTCGTTGAGTTGCAGGTAATACTGCTGACCCTGAATGAATAAAAAAAAGTTGCCGGCCAGAGAAATGAGCAAAACAATCAAAAGTACCGCAGTGATTCGGCGAGAAGCTTTCATGGCAATTGCTTAAAGACCAAATCTGCCCGACACTCGTTTCACAATGCCCAACAGCAAAGATAATTCCGGCACACGCAGCAGGTATAACGCCAAAAGATAAACGCCGCCACCCAATAAACTTAAACTGCCCACCGAGATTAGCTCGCCGATAAAATTTTTAGCCGGCAGCCAGCCCGGCAAAATTGCTAAAGCGCCCCCCACCACCAGCCCCATAACGGTCGAGCCCGCCATAGCTTTGAGGGTGGTCGGGCCGAGACCTCGCCCCCCCAAGGGCGCAATCCGGCTGACCAGCCACAGCATCACCAGGGCATGGCCGGTTAGTTGAACGCTGTTAGCCAGCACCAGGTCGGTCATCTGCATAGGCCGGGCCAGCGCCGGCAGCAAAGCCGCCGCCAGGTAAAAACCAACGCCCAACAAGCCCACCAGGGCCGGGGTGAGCGTATTTTGGCGGGCATAATAGGCAAAGATGAGGGGTTGGTCAACGGCGGCAAAGGTCAACCCCAGCAGATAAAAGCGCAGGGCCAGGGCGGTCTGCTGGGTATCAAAGGCGGTAAAATCGCCATGTTGAAAGAGCAAGGCCACGATGGGCTGGGCCAGCACAAATAGGGCCATGGTGGCCGGGATGATCAGGATTAAGACCAGGCGCAGGCCCACGGCCAGAGTATCCATAAATTCGCCCAGAGCCGGCTGCTCCTTTGAGTGGGCCGCAGCCAGGCGGGAGAGGGTGGGCAGAATGGCCAATGAGATGGCGGCTGAAATCAAGCCGAGGGGAAATTGAATGATGGTGGTAGCATACTGCATCCAGGCGATACTTTGAGGCCCGGTGCGGGAGGCCAGGTTACGGTCCAGGGCAATGGCAATCTGGCTGATGACCAGCCCCAGAATGACCGGCAGGTACAATTTGCCGATGCGCCGCAGGGCCGGGTGGCGCAGGTCGAACGCAAAATGGAGCCGGGCATCCCGCAGACCCGGCCACTGCAAGGCCACCTGCAAAAACGCGCCCAGCAGCAGACCAAACGCCAGGGTTTCAATGCCCCAGCCAAAACCCACCGCTCCAATCAAAGCCACGGCGACAATGGCGGCATTAAAAACGGCGGCGGTAAAGGCCGGCAAAGCAAAGCGTTTGAGGGCATACAGCAGCCCGGTAATTATGCCGGATAAACTGAGAAAGAGCACCGCCGGGGTAGTCAAACGCATCAGGCGGGTGGTTACTTGCAGGAGTTCCTGGTCAAAGCCGCCGGCCATCAAAAAGGCCAGGTAGGGCGCAGCCAGCTCAATCAGCAGCACCACCGCCCCCAATACCACCACGGCCAGGCTGAGGATCAGGCTGGCTAAATGCCACAACTCGCGGCGGTTTCGCTCGGCCTGCTCTGAAAAAACCGGCACCAGGGCGCTGCTGACCATGCCGCCGACCAGCAAGTCATAAAGCATGGTGGGGATGATTTGGGCCACCCGAAAAGCGGAAACCTGGCCGCTGGCCCCAAATAAATTGGCGATGACCGTTTCTCGGGCCAGCCCCAACACCCGGCTGACCACATTGCCGGCCGCAATCACAGAGGCAGCTCGGGCCATGCTAACCGACTGACCGGTGGGAGTTGCTTGAGCAGAAGAAGCGGTGGGAGGGCCTGGTTGGTTCATCAGCCCTACCTAGCCGTTCAGCAGGCGTTGGCGCGGCCTGGCTGCGGCCGCCCCCGCATGTTTCAAATAATTCACCTTACAAACCACGCATGTCGGCCAGTTCTTCAAAGAGGGCAATTTCATCCGGGGTCAAATTTTGGGGCAACTGCACCATCACTTTAGCATACAAATCACCACGCTCATCAGGCTCTTTTAAGCGAGGCATCCCCTGACCCTTTAGCCGGAAACTGCGGCCCGATTGAGTTTCGGGCGGGATTTTGAGCTTAATTTTACCTTTAAGGGTGGGCACGCTGGCTTCACCGCCTAAAATAGCCGTATACAAATCAACCGGCAGTTCGGTGTAAAGGTCGTCACCTACCCGCTCAAAGACAGGATGAGGGGTAACTTCAATATCAAGATAGAGGTCGCCTTTGGAACCATCAGGGCCTTCGCGGCCCTCGCCGCGCACCCGCACCTTGGTGCCGCTTTTAGCGCCGCGCGGGATTTTAATCTCGATCCGGCGCTCACCGATGCGCAGAATCCGGGAAGCGCCGTTAAAAGCCTCTTCCAGGGAGATTTCGATCTTTTGATTATAATCTTGCGCCTGTTCCAAAGCCGTTTGGGTTGGCTCCATACCACCAAAAACCAGCTCAAAAAAATCGGAGAAGCCGCTGCTGCGCGGGCTACGGCTTAGAATTTCATCCAGATTTACCGAATCGCCGCTTGGGTGGGCCGGGGAGAGCCACTCGCGCCAGTTAAACTCTTTATCTCCGCCTGCTTGTTGGTGGGCGCGCCAGGTGGAGCCAAGGCGATCGTACCTGGCCCGTTTTTGGGGGTCGGTTAGCACTTCATTGGCCTCATTAATTTCCGCATAGCGCTCGGCCGCAGCTTTGTCGTTGGGGTTAACATCGGGGTGATAGCGGCGGGCCAGCTTGCGGTAAGCTTTTTTGATTTCATCCACGCCGGCATGCGGGTCAACCTCTAAAATTTTGTAATAATCCCTGTACTCCATCATTAAATGTTCCCAATCTCCTTCTTCAGATTGTGCAGACGCTCTGTCACCTCAAGAATATTTCAAGGCGTCTACGTAAGGCGTTCACCTCAATTTTTTGGACTCGAGGAATAGATGAGCCGGAGGGCATTATATTAAAAGAGGATAAATCCTGCAACCCCCGGAGATTGATTATTCTGCCTAGCGGTGGGGTATCGGCATAAAAAAGCCTCACCGCTAAGGTAAGGCTTTTCATTTACATTATAAACTTTTAACAAATTGGCGGGGATAGGTTTAGTAGCAGTTGCCGCCGTAGCCGCAGGTGTAGTTATAGCGCTGGTATCCCCGATCATAATGGTCGTAGTAGTAGCCGGCTCGGTCGTAGCCCCAGCCGCCTTGGTAGCAGTCGTTGCCACAATCCCAACGGCTGTTATATCCACCATCCCAGCCGCCTTTATCGCAGTCATTGCCACAATCCCAACGGCTCTTATGGTCATAGCCCCAACCTTGATCACAACCCCAGCCACAGTTAACAGGATGCCAGGGGTAAGGATTGCAGTTGCCCGGGATATACAACACCTGGCCGGCGTAGATGTAGTTGGGATCCCACAGACCGTTGGCGTGAGCAATGCAATAAGGGTCTACATTATATTGTCTGCCGATGCTGTACAGGGTGTCGCCGTAGCAGACCACATAGTAGCTGCCGTTGTTAGAGCAGCCCCAGGCGGGCGGCGCGGCTTTACTCTCAGTCGTCACAGCCATTTGCAGCAAAACAACGGCTATAGCGATAGGGAGCATTTTCAGTATTAAGTTTTTCATTTTTTCCTCCTATGGAAATGAAATAGTAGTTACCGCATCGAAAAAGACCAGATTTGATGACAGCTTTTTGGGGTTGGCTGCTGTCAAATTTGTTCTTAAAAGCTGTGGCTGTAACTTAAGGCAGTTCTTACATGGCCCCCCTTTCTTTGAACCTCGGTCATCCCCATGCCCGATGTACAAAAGTAGGTGTGAGTTTGGCATATTGACCTCTCATTTTCAATATGTCAAACTCTTATGGTAAGCTTTTATGTTAAAATCATTATAACGACTCTTTTATTTTTATGCAAGTGTTATTAGACATAATAATTTAAAATGACTCGTCATAAAGTATGTAACTCGCAAAACTCGGTACTAATTGCCTATTTTATAGTTCTGGGGTAAAAAAAGGCGGAATCTCTGTGAGGAAGGTGACTGGCACTGGGTTAGCAACAAGTCGGGCAGCTTTAAGCAGATTTGCCAGAACAAAAAGCGCCAGTCACCTGAACAATAACCGAGGAAGAAGCATGCTGCTTGACGCCCATATTCATTTAGACCACTATAGCGATGACCTGCTGCCGGCGGCGCTGGCCGAAATCGAACAGGAGCGGATTTTTACCGTCAGCGTGACGGTTGATCCGGCCTCTTACCGGCGCAGCCAAATGATTGCGGCCCGCTGCCCCTGGATTCTGCCCACCTTTGGCGTTCATCCCTGGGAGGCGCACCACTTTGCCGATGACCTGGACTCGCTGCAACCGCTGATTGCGGCCAGCCCGCAGTTAGGCGAGCTGGGCCTGGATTTTCATTGGGTGGAGGATAAAAGTCTCTACCCCGCGCAGCGCCGGGTGTTTGAATTTTTCCTGGCGGCCGCCCACACCCAGGATAAGGTGGTCAATCTGCACACCAAAGGCGCAGAAGCCGAAATTTTAGCCTTGCTGGATCAATATCACATCCGGCGAGCCATCATCCACTGGTATTCCGGCCCGCCGGATATTTTTGCGGAGTTGGTAAAACGGGGTTATTACTTTACGGTAGGGGTTGAAGTGACGCGCTCAGGCCACATCCAGCAGTTGGTGCGAGCGCTGCCCCTGCCCCAACTGCTGACCGAAACCGACAATCCCGGCAGCGTGGAGTGGTTTACCGGCCAGCCGGGCCTGCCCCACCACTTATACGAGGTGATTGCGGAGGTCGCCCGGCTCAAAGAGTCAACCCCGGAAGCCATTCAACAAAGCGTGTGGCAAAACTTTACCCGCTTAATGTCCAGCGACCGCTGGCTGCCGGAGGCGTATCGTTCCTTGTTTGATTTCTCCCCCACCGTAAAGCTGCCCGCCCACCACTATTTGGATGAACTCGGTATTCCTTATCAAGCCCTGTCCTTTTCCCCCACCACGGAAAAAGGGGCGGCCAACGTGGCCCACGCCCTGGGTTACAAGGAACGGCAGATGATTAAAACCCTTATTTTTGAGACCGGCCAGGGGGAGCGCGTTCTGGT
>CAZDMM010000190.1:0-10809 GCA_964505845.1 uncultured Caldilineaceae bacterium | reverse complement strand
GTGTATTATATTGCTTTACCCAACTCGGTGGATCTACTTTGGGGGGCTGACACGCATGATACCGAGGTTAAAAATTGGGCGGTTGAGGTTATCCAGGGCGGTTTGCCCGCTGTTCTGTTTATTCACTTTCCCGATACGGATCGGGTAGGGCATGCCTATGGCTGGATGTCGCTCAACCAGCTTCAAGCCATCACTTTTGTAGACGGCTTGGTTGGCGAGCTGGTAGCCGAGCTTGATAAGGGAGATTATCTCAACAGCACTCTCCTCATTATTACCGCAGACCACGGCGGCCACGGCTTGAGACACGGCGATGACTCTCCCATAGATAGGACCATCCCCTGGCTGGCGGTGGGGCCGGGCGTTCCGGCCGGCATCACCCTAACCCAGAACATCAACACCTATGATACCGCCGCCACCGCCCTGTATGCCTTAAATTTACCGATACCCGAAGGTTGGGATGGGCAGCCCATCCTGGAAATTTTTAACTGACGCCCGGTTCGTCCGCACCCGGCGAGCCGCCAGGATAAGTGCTGGCTCGCCAGTTCAGAGAGTCGCTGGGGTTGCCGGCCTCATTGATGAGCCTCAGCGAGTCGCCCCGCCCATCCGCGCTGACCGGCCAGCCATATTCGTCGTTGTACTCCACTTCAATAAGCGTCTCTCCGGCCGCATCCACCAGGGTGATTTTTTCCCCTTTGTTAGAAAGATGCCCCTCGTAAACCCCGCTCACCGGCACATTGGGATAATGCTCGGCAAAGGCGGTGGGGTTACTCACCAGCACCGCAAATTGGCCCGGCCCTAAAGGAGGGGTATCGGGCGGAAAGTTAAAGTAGACTCCCTCCACCACCGAAACACCGGCCAGAGACAGTTCAGTCTTACCTGTATTCTTCAGTTCTATAAATTCTAAATCGTCGCCCTCGCTGGGATTATACATGATTTCGGTCAGGCGCAGCCCGTTATCCTGGGCAACCACGCTGAAGCTGGCCTGGTTCAAGGCGCTCCACTCCCGGCCATCCCACACCCGCGCTTTTACCACAGTATTGGCGGTGAGCGCCACCGGGCTGTGATAAGCCACTGCCGTAGGCCCCACCTCACCGGTAACCGGCATCCTGGGGTCAGAGCTGTCGGTGGTGTAGTAAATGGTAGCCCCCGGCGCCGGTTGGGGCAGGCTTAAGGTCAGGGTAAAGCCAGGCTCAACCAGGCCGCCAGCATGGCTAAAGAGCGGCGGGTCCACTTTGGGGTAGTACCCCGCGCCCCGCGCCATCACCACAAGCTGCTCTGCCGCGCCTGCCATGCGCTGCGCCACCTCAGCTTGCGCCTGGCCCCACTCCTCCTGGGTGGGAACATCCGGCCGGGCGTTGCCCCAGCGGGCCAGCTCGGCGACAATGGCCCTTGCCAGGGGCTGGCTCTGCTGCCGCCAACGCGCTTGAGCCTGAGCCGGGCTGAGCGCCCCATCGTTGAATAGGTGCCGGTACATCCGGTCGGCCAACTGCATCTTAAAATCAGGGTTTTGCAACAGCACCTTCAACAGCGCCTGCTCCACCCCGCTTACAGGAGTAACCTCTGCGCCGGATGAAAGTGCGGTTTCAGCCGGCTCAGAGACCGCTTCATCCCAAACCAGGAATTTACCGCGCCCCGGCGAATCTTGACGCTGAACGGCAAAGCGCCAATTGGGCCTGGGCCAGTGCATGCTCTCCGCATACCAGTTGAGAATCATAAAATCGCTGAACTGGGCCGGGTCCAGATACGAGGCTGTGGTGGTATAAACCTGGCTGAGTTGATCGCCGCCGTCAAAAGCGTCGTTATAACTGAGGACGGTAAAAAGGTAAGGTAACGGGTCGGCGGCGCTGCCCTCCTCATGGTCAAGCGGCCCGGCCTGATCCGCCAGGAACCACTCCTCCTTTTCACCCCCCCCATAGGTGGACATAAACGAGGTATCCGGCCTTTCGACCACATTATACACCCCCCAGTACAGCCCGTTGAGATAAAGATGCACAAAGATATTGTGCGGGCTGAGGCCCGACATGGCATTCTGCGAGGCCCTTAACCAGCCCTCCCGCACGTCGGCCAGCGACGCGGCCCGCAAGAGGAGCGAATCAAATTCTTTCACGGGCGAGTCGGGAAAAAGTGGGTAGTCCAGCTTGGTAGGGCCGTACTCGTGCTTGAACAACAGCCGGAAAGAGGGCTTGGCGGTGAAGTCGCCCCGGAGCTTGAGGCCGGCGTTGATTTGAAAGTCTTGCTGGCTGTCGGGATAAATAAATTCCAGGGAGACCGGCTGCTCCCATTCTGTCTCCTCATCCCCGGGGTGGCTGTACAGGTCGGCAAAACTCGCCGGGGCCATCACCACCGACAGCGTAGGCAGGGATTGCAGGTCATCTTTAAGGCTGTCCCGGTAGCGCGGGTCGTTGACCACGTGCGGATCCATGCCATAATCCGCCGGGGCCGGCGCAGCGGTGGTGTAACCGGGTGCGGTGGTTAACTGCGCCCCCCAACTGTGGGGAAAGCCGGGCGGGTTAGAGGGTTGAGCCAACACATCCTGGAGAAAGAGATAGCTCCGGGTTGAGCTGCCGGAGGGAAGAAAGCCGGGCTTAAAGGCGGCTGCCCGGATAACCGCCGTGCTCTCCACCACAACAGGTTCCGTGTAAAGCTGGCCGTTGGTTTCAGTAGGCTCGGAGCCGTCGGCAGTGTAACGAATCGTCGCCTCCGGGGTCGAGGTCGTCAGGCGGAGTTTAAACTGGCCCTCGTAGAATCCCCGCTCTGCACTAAACTCAACCGGAGCCACCGTGCCTGCCCAAACCTGGGGTTGGTCGTTGGGACCGCCGGGCGTGGGCCGGGCCAGAAAGCTGTAAGCCAGGTTAGCCCCGTAACGGCCATAGGCCCTATCTCTAAACTGAGGCGGATATTGGGGCACAAGCTCATCCACAAATCTATCTTCCAGCACATGGTACAAGCCTAAAAATTCGCCCTCTTGCTTCAGCTTAAAATTGGTGTGCAAAGCCGCACCTGTCGGGCCACCCTGACGATTTTTGCCCGACGCAAACACCACCAGGTATTGGCGGCCGCCCAGGGTAAAGTCAGGAAAAGTCCATTTGGTGGGGTTATCGGCGGCGTCGGTTAAAGCCCAACCGGCCAGGTTGATGGGCGAGCTGCTTTGATTGTAAAGTTCGATCCAGTCTGCATGCTCTCCATCTTCGTCGGTCAGGCCGGTTTCATTGTCGGCCACAAATTCGTTGATCACCAGCGAGGCGCTGGAACCTGTCTCGGCCGAAGTGACCAAACTCTCCCTGACGCTGAAGAAGAGACTCAGCAGGAGAATAAGCCCAAAGAAACGTTTTTTTCGGGTCTTAGTTTGAGTGCTCATCGTAAGTAATAATCGGATATTGAAAACCTGCTCGTATGGTCTCGATTATTTACACGAAGTAAACAATTGGTTGCGCATCACATCAAGATGGTGCAGGATGACCTCTTGCCGCTCATCGGCAAACTTCAGGGCTTGCTCAACGCTGTGATCAAAATTAGCCACGCCCATATCCGGCGCCCAGCGCTGTGCTTCCATGTCAATAAAAGGTCTGACAATCGCGGCCTGATTCAGGATTTCGGCCTTGACTCGCTCCTTAGATAGTTGGCCCACTTCGTTGGGCGGCCGGTTGTGGGTATTCTCGACTCCCAAATACTCCCGCGCCCGCTCCCAGAAGCGAACCTTCATATAACAACTGCCGATAAAGGATTTTTCCAGGATGCGGGTGATGCTGTCATGCGGGCTGTAAGCCCGTTCCAGGGTATTAATATCATTCTTAAAGCCGCCGTCCACATTGCCCAGGGTCATTTCGGCATCCCATACGATCATGCGCCACTTGCCCTCGTTAGCTTTGGCCCCCGCATCCATGCGCCGGTAAATAATCCAATTGGAGTCCGGCCAATCCAGGTTTTGCACATAAGCTTGCAAAAACAAATAAGAGAAGACATTTTCCAGGTCAACCCGGTTCTCCAGCACCCCCACATTGCCGGGAATAGTAAAATCTGCGCTGCCGACCCAATTCTGGTTCTCCAGCCAGCCGGCATAATCGCCCGCTTTAACCTCTTCACGGTTATACCAGACGCCGTTTTCCCAGCCGCTCTCTTTGGCGATGATATTCCAGTCCCCATCTTTATCGGAGTAAGACCTGAGAAAGTGCTCATCAATCCGCTCCGTCAGGTTATACAGGCCCCAAAACTCGCCGTTGAGGTACAACAGCACCCAAATGCCATGAGCAATGGGCTGGCCCATATCCCGATGCAGGTTGCGCACCACCTGGTCGTTAATATAGCGAGCGGCCAGGTGCTTGTCCGACAGGCCCGGAATACCGCGATGGAAGAAGGTATCCTGGAAGCCGGCCCGCAGCACCAACTGGTCAAACTTGGTCACCGGGCTGTCGGGAAAGAGGGGGTATTCCAGGTTGCCGGGGCCGCCATAAGCCTTGCGGAAATAGAGACGGTATGATTTTTTGGGGCTGTACAAACGCGAAAAGTTGCCGTGAATCCTGATCCCGGCTTTAACGTTAAACTGAATTTGACCGCCCGGCGCAAAGTATTCTAAATTGATGGGCCGCTCCCACTCAGTTCCACGCTCCTCCGGGGCGGCGTGCAGGGTATTCAGATCGTTCCAATCGGCCACCACCGACACGACCGGAATAGACTGCTCGTAATTTACCACCAGGTATGATTTGGTGTAGACATCGCTCACCGGAGCGCCATCCTTAAATACCTGAGCCCGGATCACGGTCGGTTTTTCAATGCCGATAGGCCCGGTGTAGGGGGTGCTGTTGGCGTCGGGTAAGGCCCCGTTGGTGGTAAACCGAATGACGCCGCCGGCCGCCGCGCCGGTGAGGGTTAACTGCAAGGGCCGGTTGGAGACAATAGAATCTTGGGAAAAGAGAATAGCAGGCGCGGCGGCATTTGTCTGGGCCAAAGCCGGCCGGGTCCAGCCCCCGGCCGGGATAAACTGGCCGGCTAACATGGCCGCTATCAGAAGGAATAAAGTGAGGTTACGCCAGATAATCGGCTTGGTTGAATTTAACCTGTTCATTAAAACTTCCCCTCATACCTTAACTTTGTTTAAGAGTAATGATAGTTAAACACTACAGCCTTATCATAGCTTTATCAGGTAGTTAATCCGGTGAACGCAGGTGAATATTAAGTTAATAAATGTAATATAGTATGCACTTTGTAAAAAACAAGTGTTCAGTAAACTTTCCGTAAAGGATTTTTTGGGCCGTTCAAACAATACACTGACCACTGCTTGAGAAGACCTGAGCCAGACCCTAAAGGTTTCAAAATCCTTTAGAGTCTGCTTACCCAAAGATTTTTACAAGTGTGCCGCAATGGATATAGTTCCTCCACCATACCACGCCGCCGTTCCCCAAACGTTACGAAAAGCGTTACGAGGGCAGACCTTATAGGTTTTCGCGCAACGTACCTTCAGGGTCTTGATTGTCAGGCGGCCGGAAGAATGATAAAATGTCACCGAAATGGACCTTCAATTATTCGGGCAAAAGCTGCGCCAACTAAGGCAAAGAGCAGGCCTGACTCAAAAAGAATTGGCCGGGCAGCTCTTTATCAGTCTTGATCTGCTTTCAAAATGGGAAAAGGCTCGTGAGTATCGAGGCCGCCACTGGCAGCCAGACCAGGAGTCTGTGGTGCGCCTGGTTAGAGTGTTTGCCCGGTATCTTAACCCCATTGAGGCCCAAACCTGGGTTAACTGGGCCGGACGCGAACTGAGCCTGGCTCAACTGGCCCAGATTTGTGGCGCTATTCCGCATCAAATCCCGCCCCTGCTGCCCCTCTATATCCACCGCTGCCGCCTTGAGCAGGCGCTGCTTGAGGCCGTCAGGCTCGCAAGCCACCATACCCTGGTACTGCAAGGGATGGGCGGGGCCGGCAAAAGTACGCTGGCGGCCTGGCTGGCGCACACCCTGGCTCAAAATTTTCCAGATGGCATCGTTTGGGTAGACCAGCAAGGCCGGCCTGACCTGAGCCAGGCCCAGGCCTGGATTGCCCACAGCTTTGGGGCTGCCCTGAAGCCGGCCTCGCTGGCCGAGCAGGCCGGAGCGCTGCGCTCGCTGCTGCACGGCAAACAATGCCTGCTTATTTTGGACGATGTGTGGGCTGACCCTGACCTCAAACATCTGCTGGTCTGCTCGCCGCCGGGGCGACTGCTGATTACCACCCGCGATACCAAAGTAGCCGATCAACTGCATGCACCGTTCATCCCCGTGTCTCACTTAAGCCAGGCCGAAGGTTTAGCCTTGTTGGAGGCCTGGGCCGGACAACCGGTTCGGGGCGCTGAATTGATTAGCCTGCTGGCCGGCCACGCCCTGGCTTTGAGCTTAAGCGGCGCTCAACTGCGGGCCGGTCTGCCTTTAGCGGATCTGTTGGCAACCCTGCAAGCCCGGCAAATTGACCTGTCGGTGTTGGATCTGAACGAGGCCCAAGACCGGGCCGAAAACCTGGTTCGCTGCTTTGATTTGAGCTATGAGCGCCTGCCACCCGGCCAGCAGCAGCAGTTTGCCCGGCTCAGTTGTTTTGGCGGCCCGTTTTACCAGGATACCGCCGCCGTTGTTTGGGGAATAGAGCCGGGGCCGGCCCGCGACGCCCTGCGCCAGTTCACTCGCCTGGCCCTGCTGCAAGAAGAAAACACCGGCGTTTACCGGCTGCATCCCCTGCTGCGGGCTTACGCCGGCCATAAGTTGTCGGCCTGGCCGGCCGAACTGCACCGCACATGGCAGCGTTATGCCGCCTGGCGTCTGCGCTACACTCTTTATCACCCGGCTGTGCTGGATGACGTAACCGACCCAGCCCCGGCCCTGGATCAAGCCTGGCCGGATGTTGTGACTGCGGTGGCCTGGGCCGTTAAGCATGATCCCCCGCTGGCTGCCAGGGCTGCGGTGCTGGCCCATACCGAGAGGCCGGCCCTGCTGGCCGAGCTTGGCCCGGAGCTGATTACGGCCGTGGCCGCCTACCTGGCCGGCCGCAGCCGCCGCAGCGAACAGGCTATTTTGGCTGAAATATTGGGTGAGTTGTGCCTGCTGCAGGGGAGCAGCGCCGATAGCCTGGCCTGGTTTCACCAGGCCGGCGCTCACTGGAGGGCAATGGGAAACTGGTTAGCCAGTGCCAGAACCTGGCTACGCGCCGCCGGGGTGCATCTACTGGAGCAGAACCGGCCGGCTGCTGCCGTCGCCGCGCGGGAGGCTCAGGCCGACCTGGCCCGGAACCTGCCCATCGCCCTGGCCAATTTAGAAGAGGCGCGCTGGCTCTTTTACTGGTTTGAGATGATTTACAGCCCCCTGGCGCGCTGGCCCGACCTGCCGGAAGAGGAGGTGGCTAATCTGGCCGGCCTGGCCCGGCAAACCAACTCCCCCATCCTTGAAGCCAGGGGACTGCACATTTACCGGCTGTGGTGTACCGCCGACCCGCCCCGGTCTGAGGCGGTGCGGGAGCGAGGCCGGCAGTTGGCCCTGGCCGCCTATAAGCTCTGGCGAGCTTGCGGCCGGCTGGATCGAGCCGATGATGAGATAAGCTGGACGCGCTATCAACTTAGCCGGCGCTACAGCCGGCGGACTGCTGCCCGTTTTGCCCGGCGGCGCTCGCAAACCACGCCCAATGTTAATCAAGCCCAGATCCGCTTGATTAAAGAAGAGGGTATGCGTTGGTGGCTGGCGGCGGCTGAGCCAGAACGCATCGCCTGGTTAAGCCAGATGCTGCCCCGTTATCTGCAGGCGGTCCAGGCTCCCGGCCCGCCGCTCTCACCCATCAGTTGGGAATACCGCTGGGTTGAAGAAATCCTCAACATCGGGGTGATGGGCAACCAGGGGCGCTGGCTGGCCCCCCTCAGGCCGCTGCCGGCCGGTCATATTCTTAACGGGCCAGAGTGGTATGTCCTGAGTGGTCAAAAAACACTGCCCCTGGCCGGACAACCGGCAGTGCAGCTTGTCAACAGTTACCTGGAGGCCCTAACCGGCCAGCTCCAGCTTTAACTACTTGCCATCGCCGGCAGAACCAGAACTTTCTCCGCCGTTTCTTTGCCGGGTTCTCATCATGACAACCTCCCTGGAAAATATCCCCACCCCTGTCCCTCCCCTGCTTCGGGGGAGGGGTATCGCGCCAGCGATGGGGTGAGGGATTCATCGCTGGCGGTGAAGCCAGGGCTTCGTGACGGCTCCCTGGAAAATAGCTTACCCTGCCGCAGAGGTGGGTGGGGATACCCCGGCTGCTGCCTGTGGGGGCTATCTTACAGGGTAGCTCACCCGGCTATCACTGACCTATCAACACCCTCGCAGCATTTTTTACGGGGCGCCGCCGCTTGGCTGGTTCTCTTTCGTGGGGTGGTTGCCTTTGACGCCAGGCTATGGTATCTTAGAAGCTGAAAAGGCGGAGCGGCTGCTCATCCCTGGTCAAACCGAGGCTGCACTAATTTTTAGACAGCCATTTAGAGGCAGCCTGTAACCGCCCCTGGCCGGGACCGGCCTTTACCAGGCCAGGATTTGATTTAATTTAGCAAGCCTTCGGGAAGCTACTTCAGATGGCCTTTCAGATAACTTTGTAGAGGGGATAAACAGGGGGAGAGGAGGGCTAAAAATGTGCAAGACTACTGCTGCCGCCGGGGTCTCACTCCTTAAACTTCAGGCTGACCTGCACCAGGCCCTTAAGATGTGGCATGAACCCGGTTCCGAAACCAGCCCGCTGGATTATTTGCAGCTCTTTCAGCAGATTCGGCTCAGCCAGGATAGTAATGCCCGGCAGGCCACCGATCAAATCCTGCTCAATGCCCTGGAAACCCTGGCGCTGGAATACCAGGCCGAAGAGAATTTACTGCGCAAGCGTTTTTTGGATGGGCTAACCACCTACGCCGTGGCCAAGCAACTGAACGTGAGTGAAGCAACCGTTTATCGCAAGCAGCAAGAGGCGCTAAAACGATTAGCCCTGATCCTCCTGGATATGGAAAGCCAGGCCCGCTGCAGTTACCAGGCCGACCTGGAAAAACAGCTTAAACTGCCGCCCCAGGCAACCCTGTTTGGAGTCGAGGACGCGCTCGATAACCTGCTGCAACACCTGGTTGCGTCGGGGTCTCCCTGGCTGCTCTCCGTTGAAGGATTGGGGGGCATCGGTAAAACAGCCGTGGCTAACGCCCTGGTGCGGCGGCCCGAACTACTGGGCCGTTTCACCAGCCTGGCCTGGGTGAGCGCCAAGCAGCAGGAGTTTTTGCCCGGCAACGGGTTGGCCGCAACCAACCAGCCGGCCCTTAAAGCAGAAGCCTTGACGGATGCCCTGCTGGAACAACTCGTCCCCAACCTCTCCCCGGCCCAGTCCGCTCAGGAGAAAAAATTTGTCCTGCACAAGCTGCTGAAACAAAAGCCGCACCTGGTGGTCATTGACAACCTGGAGACGGTTGTTGATTACCAAATCCTACTGCCGGAGCTACGCTACCTGGCTAACCCCAGTAAATTTGTACTGACCAGCCGCCACAGCCTGCAGGCTCAGCCTGATGTTTTTTGCCGCAGCCTGGCCGAACTGAGCCGGCCCGACGCGCTCCACTTTATCCGCCACGAGGCCGGCGTGCGCGGCCTGGTTATGCTGGCCCAGGCGGATGAGCCAGACCTTAACCGCATTTATGAGGTGGCCGGGGGCAATCCCTTAGCCCTCAAATTAATAATCGGCCAGCTTTCCGTGCTGCCTTTATCTCATGTTCTGGACAACCTCCAACAAGCGCGGGGGCAAACGGTTGACGAGCTGTACACTTACATCTACTGGCAGGTCTGGCGGTTGCTTGATGTGGCCGGCCGGCGCACCCTGTTGGTGATGCCCCTAGCCCAGGGCGGGCCGTTGGCTCAACTGTTGGCCCTGACCGGGCTGGACCTTACCGACCTCAGCCAGGCGCTACAGCAACTGGTCACCCTCTCCCTGGTGCAGGCCGGCGGCAGCCTGGAAGAGCGGCGCTACACCATTCACCGCCTGACCGAGACCTTTTTGCTGCGCGAGGTGGTCAAATGGCAGTCCCCGTCCTGACCTGCTCTTTTGGGAGAGCTTCAAGAAAGTGCGGCGCTTCAGCGCGACAATGCCCACTTGAATGGGAGGCAGATTGCGACGGTGCAAAATATGGTAGGCGCTTATACCAACTTTTTGATTTCAAGGGGGTTAGGGGCGGCTCACTTGCCGCCGCCTGAGGTTTCGCTGGTATCCCTGGTGAGGAAATAGGCCCACAGGATGGGCAGGGTGGTCAAGGCAATCACAAAAGTAGCCACCACGTTGGTAACGGGGCGCTGGCGGGGGCGGGTCAACTGGCTAAAAATCCAGATAGGCAGGGTTTGCTGCTGGCCGGCGGTAAAGGTGGTGACGATCACCTCGTCAAAAGAGAGGGCAAAGGCCAGCATGCCGCCGGCCAGCAGAGCGGTGGCAATCTCTGGCAAAATAACGTGGCGAAAGGTCTGGAAGCCGTTGGCCCCCAGGTCCATAGAGGCTTCAATTTGAGAGCGGCCGGTGCGCCGGAAGCGGGCCAGCACGTTGTTGTAAACCACCACCACGCAAAAGGTGGCATGGCCGATAACAATCGTCCAGAAGCTAAAGGGCAAATCCAACAGGCTCAAGGCTGATCGCAAGGCAATACCGGTCACAATACCCGGCAGGGCCAGGGGCAGCACCAACAGCAGCGAGATGGCGTCACGGCCAAAGAATTGGCTGCGATAAACGGCGGCGGCGGCCAGAGTCCCCAAAATCAAGGCGACCAGGGTGGCAATTGAGGCCACCTGCACCGACAGCCACAGCGCCCGCCACACATCG
>CAZDMM010000189.1:0-10823 GCA_964505845.1 uncultured Caldilineaceae bacterium | reverse complement strand
CCTGATGATGGCCCCCATCCGGCCCAGCGTCTTTAAAGTGGTGACGCCCGCCATTCAAAATATTATGCAAGAGGTGCAGGCCCAGGTTATCAGCGGCAAAATAAAGGTTGAGCTAGAAGAGTAACACCTGGAAGGTTGGAAGACCGGAGGGCTGAATACTACAATCCTGCCAATTTTATGACTCCTGATAGTTGTGCAACGCCTGCTGAATCTCCTGGGCCAGGTCCATCTTTTGGTTAAGCGTCCCCAGGGCCTCATTCAACACCACCAGCGGGCCTTGCCCGGTTTCCAGCACCAGTTGGACGGCCTGGCTGTCGCGCCCACCGATAGGATAGGCCACTTTGGCCTGGCGGATTTGCTCAAAAGCCAGCCTGACTTCGCCGGGTTGAGCCGTAGTGGCGTATGATAACTCGCGCCGCTGCTGATCTAAGCGGATCATACACTGCTGGGTCTCAGCCTGGCGCTCCGCCTGCACGTGCCGGGCCGACCAGCCGTTCACCAAAGCGGCCGCTCCGGCCCACGCCGCGGCCGGCAAGGCCAAAAACGCCCCAATCACCACCGCCTTAACCACCCAGCCCTGCTGATTAATTTCAAACGCCAGCGTTAGCCCCACCAACCCCAGGATAACCGCCAAAGCGCCCACCGGCCCCCAGATGAGCCAGCCCAAACCCTGAACCAGGGGTTCTCCCCGGATAACAAAGACTCGCTCCCCCGGCCTGGCTTCTTCATGCACGGTGGTCAGCAGCCGGGCCGATTTATTTACTACCAGCCACCAGGGGCGGCGGTGCGGAGGCATGGAAGGGATCATCAACTTCAAGCCGAACGGTTAACCCACCACAGGTAAAGCAAACGCCACACCAGGAAAAAGGCAAACCCAACCCCGGTGGTCACCACCACAAAGATAGGGATAATCCCTTCGGGCAGCGGCCGGCCCAAAAATATAGCCCGCAGCAAAGCCCCTAACGGCCCGGCAATGAGCCAGGCCAGCAGCAGCCGGGGCAGCAGTTTAGCCAGATTTTGGCTTACACTGGCCTTAAACAACCCCAACCAGGGCGCTACCGCAAACCAGCCCAAAACAAAAGGCGCCGCGGTGGCCAGCCCGGCCACAATATCGCTGCCGGGCAAAGAGTGAGTGCCGCGTCCCACCCAGATAAACAGCAGCAGCGCCAATAAATCGCCCACAACCAACCACACCCATTTTTGTGACCAGGGATGAATCGGCGAGTCCGCTTTTGATGGATGCATGAACTTCTCCTAACTTGTTGCCTCCAAACATATAAAACCCTGCCCTAAGTATAATCAAGTCAAGATAAACAACAATTTTCACAAGCGACTCCGCCAGCGCCAAATGCCGGCTACCACAACCTGTAGTGGTTAACTCGCTGCCGTACACCTATAGATGATGACAGGCTAATTGACATGTTATGGAAAGTAAAGTAAAATAGAATATGTAAAGTTGGGTCAAAGTCGAAAGTGGTCAAGATAAAGCCTATCAGGTTGTGCAATACAAGGATGCCGCCCTACGGCGGGATAAGCTATTTTCCAGGGAGGGCTGATGACAACAAAGCGATTGAACCTCAAAACCATCTTAAGCGCCATCGCCGGCGTTGGCTTGTGGTTTGCCCTCATAGCGGGGCCGGCTTTTTCTCAAGAAGGCGCTCAAAACCTGGTCGTCAACGGCAACTTTGAGCAGGGCTTTCAAGAGAAATTTGGCGTGGGCTATGGCTGGGGCGGCTTTAGCAACGGCAACGCCGCCGTCGGGTGGAGCGCCGATACCTGGGAACAGGTGGTACCCAAAGGCCAGCATGCCCAACTGATCGAAATTAAGAACGCCGCTGAACGAGACCGCTACGCCGGCATCTACCAAACCATCCCGGTAGTGCCGGGCCAGCCCTACAAACTCAGCCTCAAAGGGTTGATCCGCTCCGAGGAAGGCGACATCAAACTCTCCGATTACGGTTATCGTCTGCAGGTGGGGGTTGACTATGAGGGCGGCACGGCCTGGGAATTGGTCCCGGAACAGAACTGGCAGGAGGTTCCCTGGGACGAGCAGCCCTTGAGCGGAACCAACGGCGCCTTTCGGGTTGACGCTTTTGAAACTACTGTAACCGCCAAAACCGATAAATTAACCCTCTTCATCCGGGCCTGGAAGAAATGGCTCAACAACGGCAGCGGGCTGTACAACTTGGATGAGATCAGCCTGGTGGGCGCAGCGCCGGAAACCTTCCAGGCGGCGCCGGGACAGGCGGCGGCAGTCGGCAGCAGCACCGAGCCGGTTAAAACCGAACTGGTAGCGCCCGACGCGCTGGTTCAAGACTCGGAGCACGGGGCCGACCTGGCTCCGGTCGAGCAACCCACCGCTGCACCGCCGACGCCGGTGCCAACCACTGTGGCCGCGCCCACCGCACCGGCTGCCCCAACCGGTGAAGCCCAGCAGTTGCCGGTTTCGGGGCGGGGAGACGAGGGGTCAATCAATTTTGTTGCCATTTTAGGCGTGGTGGTGCTGCTGGGGTTGCTCATCAGCGCCGCCGCTACTGTGCTGCGGCGGCAGGCCCCGGCCGAGTAACATTATAGAGAGGATTATCATGAAGAAATCACTATGGCTCACACTGATCATCTTGCTGGTGTTGGGGCTGGTCCCGCTCACCTCTCAAGCCGCGCCTCTCAGCAAACTGAGCTGGCGGGCTGAATATTATGACAATAACAGCCTGTCCGGCGCGCCCAAGCTGGTTCTTTTTGATCCGGCCCTGGATCACGACTGGGGCTTTGGCTCACCTGCGCCTGAGATTCCGCCCGATTACTTTTCGGCCCGCTACACCATCACCCGCCATTTTGAAAAAGGCACCTACCTGTTCTTTTTAACCGCCGACGACGGGGCGCGGGTCTGGCTGGATGGCAAGCTCATCATTGACGCCTGGGATGTCGGCTTTAAAAAGCGCCAGGCCAAAATCTACCTGGATGCCAGCAACGATCACGAAATCCAGGTGGCTTACTTTGAAAACACCGGCAAGGCGGTGGTCAAGTTAAGCTGGGACGTGCTGGCCAGCGATGACCAGATTGTGGGGGCCTGGACCGGCCAATATTTCATCAACCCCAACCTGGCCGGGACGCCGGCGGTAACGCGCCAGGACGGGGCCATCAATTTTGACTGGAACAGCGGCGCACCGGATCCCAAGATTACCCGCGATAATTTCTCTATCCGCTGGACGCGCAAAATTTACCTCAAAGGCGGGGTCTACCGCTTTAGAATCCAGCACGACGACGGCATGCGGCTTTACGTGGACGGCAAAATCTTTTATGACTCCTGGTACGACCAATCTGTCACCTACCAAATCCGCGACGTGCCCATTAAAGGCGGGCTACGCACCTTTACGGTGGAGTATTACGACCACGTAGGCAACGCCGTAGCTTACGTAAGTTTTGATGGCGACCCCGACGGCTACCAGGACTTAGATTCCGACCCCGGCAGCGTGGTAGACGAACAAAGCGCTCGCTTTACCTGGAACGGCCCCACCTACAACCGCTACACCGGGCCGGGCGGCTACGGCTCCAGCTATTGGACGTACAACGGAACCTCCAACGTCATCAATTCCGGCACGTGGTCGCTGCCCATTAGCAGCGCCGGCAACTACGAGATTTTTGCCTTCATTCCCGGCGAAAACGCCACCACCACCGCCGCGCACTATAGCTTTTGTCACTTTGGGCAGCAGGATAGCCGGGTGATCAATCAGAGCCAGCACCCCAACAAATGGGTCAGCCTGGGCATTTATTACTTCCCCGGCGACGGCTCCGGCTGCGTGACCCTATACGACGCCACCGGCGAGGCCGCCGGCTCCACCCCGGTGGCCTTTGCCGCCATCAAGTGTGTGAAACGCTAACCCTTTCTTGGCAAAGCACCCGCCCGGCGTTACTATTATCGGTAACGCCGGGTTTTTTGTTGGGTTGGGGTTGGTGGGGGTCGAAACTGAGATGAGACTCAATGCAATCTAATTCTCGTAATAACCAGGTGAAATTATGTACTTTCCTGATTTATCACCAAACGACTTTGGAAATGCATACATTGGGTACGAATATGAGAGGTTTGGAACAGTAAATGTTGGATGGTTGGATAAGAAACACACTTATGTTCAAGGCAAGACATCCGACGAATTCCAAACCCGTTTGCTTGAGTTCTGCGCCTATCCTGTTGTAAGGACACGAGGTTTTCATGAATGTGAGTTTTGTGAGTCTAGTATCTCTCAGCCAATCTGTGTACAGATGGGGGATAGAAAAATAGGATTGGGTTCTGCTGAAATTCGTGTCTTTTATAATGGGAGAGTCTATGCTGCTCCTAACCTAATTTACCACTACGTAGTTGAACACCAATATAAACCACCAGATGAATTTATTGAAGCCGTTTTGCAAGGTTCTTTGCCAAATTCCTTAGCTTATAAAACGCTTATAGATAAGATGTCGATTTTTTTGGAAGGGTAAACTATATCTATCAAGCAATAAATAGATGAGAGCGCATCTACATCCCTGTAGTGGTCTTTTTGCCGCTGACCCGGCCCGTCGCCGGAACAGTTAATGTCATGCTTCCTATCCATTCGGCAATGACCAATCTTCAATTTTTAGGGTGGGAACAAGCCCAAAATCTTGCCGATTGCGGGTGATGAGTGTAGCGTCCTGGCTCAAGGCAATCGCTGCAATGCGTAAATCCTGAGTCCCCAAACGGAGTTTCTGGGCGCGTAAGTTTTTGAAGAGAGTTTGGGCGGCCTCATCAAAACCGATCACTGTAATCGTGCGGAAATAAAAAGAGGTAGCCAGTAAATTGTGATAAGCCCTAACAATCTCGCTATCATCCTGAGCGCGGCGCACGCGTTCCAACCGGCCTCGCAACTGTTCTTCCAGGGTGATAACCGTGGTAGCCAATTCCAAAGCAGGCGTTGCCAGCACCCGCTTGACCACGTGAGGGTAATTTCTTTGGAACAGGGACACGTGGTCGGTATCCAGGATGAACATTTTACTCAGCCCAGGCTTTATCTGGGGTAGTACGGTTCTGATCTATCGCCTTTTGAAAGTTCTCCCAGTCGGGGTCATCAGCAAACATCCCGGCAAACTGGCTCCAAGGATGCTGGTCTGGTTTCACCTCCACCTCCAACGGCACAATGCGGCCGGTCAGCAATAGGGCTTCCAAATCGGCTCTGGCGTGAGCTAAAGCCTTCTCTTCTGTTTCACCCTCAACCACAATCTCAGGCCACTGGCGTACCCGCGCGATAAATTTCTGATCTTTCTGGATGAGCAACACATCGTAGGTCATTGTAATGCCTCACTCAAGAATTTTTCATAAGTCTACACCCAATCATTATACCATAGTAGCCAAACAGACTCTAATCATCAATCGGCAGGCTGGATGGGGCTACACTAACCAACGACCTTTTTGCCACTGGCCCGGCCCACTATGGGAACACGCTCGCTGCAAGGCAGCTACAAGACACTATGAAGGATCCTTTAAGATTCAAGGAAGAATATACCTTACCAGCGCTATCCGACCGCCTTGAAGCTGCACTATCGGCACAGGTTTGAGCGGGTTGTGCCCGGCGTCAAAGGTAAAGGGGCCGGCCAGGCCCTCAAATTCGCCCCCCGCCAATACCGGCGCTACAGCCTTAACCTCCACTGCGCCGGCCTGCTCGATGGCGGCCAGCAGGGTAGCCGTAGCCTCGTAACCCAGGGCGGCCAGGGTGGTGGGGCTGACAGCGTACCTGGCTTTATACGCCTCGGCCCAGGCCCGCGTTTCGGGGCGGCCATCCTCCAGCAGAAAATGAACCGGAAAATAGCTGCCCTCGGCGGCGGCGCGATCCAGCTCCGGGGCTTCCCAGCTATCGCTGCCCAGCAGGGTGAGTTGGGTAGACAGGCCCAGCTCGCGCCGTTGGGCTGCTACCTGGTTAACCACCGGGGCGGAGGCAGGCAGGTATAATACCTCGGCTCCGGCCTGGGCGGCCGCTTGCAAGAATGGTTTGAAGTCAGCCTGGTCGGGTGGGTAGGCATTGTTATAGGCTACCCGCCCGCCCAGGCTTTCAAAGTGAGCCGCAAAGGCTTCGACCAGGGCTGTGCTGTAATCATCGCCGGCCAGGGATAGCAGCGCGGCCCGGTGGGCGGCCAGGTGGGTATAGGCCAGGGCGGCCATGGCCTGTCCCTGCCGGGCGTAGCCATAGGTGGCCCGAAAAATGGTGGGCCGAGTCTGCCCGGCGCTGTCAACCGTGACTAGGGGGTGGGTGGCCGTGAGCGCGACCAGCAGGGCGCCGCTTTCCTGGGCCGTGAGGGCGGCGGCAATGGCCGCTTCGGAGCAGAGCGGGCCGACCAGGAATCGCAGGCCGTCGGCCAGGGCCTGCCGGGTAGCGCGTTGAGCCGCCTCAAAATCGCAGGGGGTGTCATAATCGGCGGCTTGCAGGGAGTGACCGGTTGCCCCCCCCCGGCTGTTCCAGGCATCCAGGGCCATGAGGCTGCCGTTGCGCAAAGTCCGGCCAAAGGTGGCCGTCTCGCCGCTGGTGGGGGTCAGCAGGGCCAGCCGCAGCACGGAGTCGCCGGGCAAAACGGGCAGCGGAGGGGCGCCGGGGTCAGCCAATCCGCCGCGGCACTGCGCCGCCAATACTGCCAGGCTCGCCGCCAGCCATAAAGCTATCCATTTGAACATTGTTGCTTGTCCTCGCCAGCAGCCTATTATAACCCGCTCTCCTCAGAGTCAACCAATTTGCTTGCCAACAATATCTGCTGAGAGTATAATTTCACAAGCATTATTTTTTAGCGAGGAGAAGTTCTGTGCCTGTTTCAAAAAAGCGCAAGCCCAAGCGAAGAAGTACCTCTGGGATAAATAAGGTTGCTCCCCTGAGCGCCGCCACGCCTGCCCCGGCTAAAAGCGGTTTGAGCGCTCTGCTGCCCAACAACACAAAAAAGCTGTCCAAACAACAGATCATCATTTATGTGGTCAGTATCCTGGTTGTTTTGAGCATGGCTATCAGCTATTTGGTTGGCAACAGCACCCCCGCTACCCCGGCGCCAACTGCTACGCCGGCGGCCAGCACCCCGGCTCCCACCGCCCAACCTACCACTCAAAATTGAACCAATGAGCAATTTTAAGCCTGCCCGCTCATTCTAGCCACCCGTTTTCTCCAAAACGGGTGGCCGGTGGCCTCAAAATGATCATTATCAAAGAAGATGCGATCGTGACAACAACAAATCAAGACAGCCATTATAACTTAAATTTGATCTTGTTAGGGCCACCTGGCAGCGGTAAAGGCACCCAAGCCCAGCACTTATGCCAACAATTTGAGATCAAGCATATTTCCACCGGTGATCTCTTTAGGGAAAATATTAAAAATGGTACGCCTTTAGGCCAGTTGGCTAAAGCCTACATGGATCGAGGGGAGTTAGTGCCTGATGATATTACCGCCAATATGGTTAGAGAGCGCCTGTCGCGGCCGGATATCCAGCGGGGCTTTTTGCTGGATGGCTTTCCGCGCACCTTGACTCAGGCTGAAGCCTTAAGCCGTCTTCTGGCCGATTTGGGCCAGCGCCTGCATGGGGTGCTGCATTTTACCGTGTCGGATGAGGAAATTGTGGCCCGCCTGGCCGGGCGATTGCTGTGCCGGGAATGTCAGGTTCCTTTTCACCGGGTTTTTCAGCCTTTTACGGTTTGCCCGTACAACAAGTGCCAGGGAGAGTACCTGTACCAGCGCGAGGATGACAAAGAGGAGACGATTCGGGCCAGGCTTGAGGTATACCATCACCAAACCGCTCCTTTGATTAATTACTATGCCCAAGCCGGGTTATTGTGCAATGTGGACGGCGAGGGGGATTTGGCCACGGTCACTCACCGAGTTTTGGCCGCAGCCTGTAACCTGCTGGGGTCAACCGGCCGAAATTAACAAAAGCCCTACCAATTGGTAGGGCTTTTGAATTAATCGCTTATAAAAAGTGCTGATGGGTGGATTTGAACCACCGACCCCGAAATTATGAGTTTCGTGCTCTAACCACTGAGCTACATCAGCCAGCCGGTATAAATTTTAGTCAAAAGACGAGGCATGTCAAATGGGGGAATGTTAGAAATAAGAGGGCGAACAAACTTTGAATATTTGTTAATTCTTATTTCTAATTGCTTACTTCGCTCCCGGCTTGGTTTATTTGCGGGCCAAAGAACAGGTGCCACCAGGCTTCGGTGGGCGTTTGGATGATGGGAGCGGCAACCTCGGCCGGCGACTCGGTGGTGGTGACCACGGCTGCCGTTTCTGGGGTTGGCATAACAATCACTACCGTTTCACCGGGCCGGGCCAGCCGCAATTCTTTGCGAGCCACTTGTTCAACATACAGGTCGCTGGCTACATAACTGCGCCAGGCTAAAAGTTCCGCTTGCTGCTGGCGGACAAGTTCTACGTCCTGGCTTAACCGCTGGGCCTCTCGTTGGATGCGATAGTTGGCGGCCGCCCGACGCCCAAAATCAACCACCAGGAAAATAGAGATGGATAAGGCGATGACAGCAATAAACTGGGCTATTGGAACTTTGGGACCAGGGTGCTTCTTGGTCACACGGCCACCTGCCAGCGGGATATGCTTTCATCATACAACAACGGTCATAATATGTCAATTAATTATGTAAATTTTTATACTTTGCCGGTAATATTCAGCCTAAAACCGTGCCCCCGGACTGTTTCCACATACTTGTTGTCCGGGTCAATCTCGGCGATACGTTCTCGCAAGCGTCGCGCCAGGGCATCAATGGCCTGCTCAGAAACTCCTTCGGCTTCCTCTTCTGACCAGACTACCGCCACCACTTGGTCGCGTGAAACCACGTTGCCGGCATTTTGATATAAAAGTTCCAAAAGGTTGTACTGAGCCAGGGATAAAGGCGGGACTACTTCCTTGTCCAAAACCCAAACTCGCTTGGCAGCCGTATCCATTCTGATTGAAGGTTTGAGTTTATGCTCCAGTACAATAGGAGCAGTGGCCTCATCTTCCACAAAGGTTAATTTGGCGCACAAAGCAATGCCAATTTCGTCGCCGTTGCGGATAAGGCGAGGGTGGTGAGAAACGGCTTCGCCGTTAAGAAAGGTGCCGTTCTTGCTGCCTAAATCGCGCAAGGTGTAACCTTCTAACGTTTGGGTAATCTCGGCGTGCCGGCGTGAAACCTGCCGGTCATCAATTTGAATATCGCTGTCAGCTTCTCGGCCCACAATCATGGTGCGTTTTACCAAGGGCCACTGCGTTTTGGGGCTGTTCCCTTCTTGCACCAACAGCATGGCCACTTCTTGATGAGACATGCCCATTGCCTCCTGAGTTAGATTGACTACAAATTGACAGAAAAGGTTTGTTTAATTAAGCTATTCTTATGTACAATATATAGTAAGATAGGCTAACAACAACCTGTCCTACCAGTACACCGTGGAGAAGAGGAATGTCAGAGATTTTAAGCCCTGGCACCATTTTGTGGTCTCGCTACCGCATCTTGGACTTGGTAGGGCAAGGCGGCATGGGGGCAATCTACCAGGCCGAAGATTTGCGCCTGGAAGGGCGTTTGTGCGCCATCAAAGAAGTAACGCCCGACCCAGGAGCCTCCAAAGAATATCAAGAGCAAGCTCAGGCCGCCTTTCACCGCGAAGCGAGTGTATTGGCGCGTTTAGACCATCCCAACTTACCCAAAGTTTCTGATTTCTTCCTTTTCAATGGCCGTGATTATCTGGTCATGGATTTTGTGCCAGGCCAGGATTTACGGGAGATTATCGAAAATGCCCGGCACAAGCAAACCTTTATCCCCGAAAAACAGGTTTTAACCTGGACCGAGCAGCTTGTTAACGCCCTGGAATACCTGCATCATCAAGACCCGCCGGTGCTGCACCGCGATATTAAGCCCTCTAACATCAAAGTGACGCCTAACGACATGGTTAAGCTGGTAGATTTTGGCCTGGTCAAGCTGCTCAACCCTGATGACAACCGCACGGTGACGGTGCTGCAAGGCCGGGCTACCATTCAATACGCTCCCCTGGAACAAATTGGCGGCGATACCGGCCACACCGATGGCCGCTCCGATATTTACTCACTGGGCGCCACTTTATATCACCTGCTCACCAATGAGCCGCCGCCCGATGCCAAAACGCGCTATATCCGAGGTAAAAACCAGGCTGATTTGAGCATCCGGGCCATCAATCCTAACGTGTCGCCCCAAACGGAGCAGGCCATCCTGCATGCCCTGGGGCTGCACCCGGAAGATCGCCCCGATAATATTCAGCAATTTCAGCGTGAACTGCTCGGCGGTGCACCGATTAAGCTTCATTCGGCCAATTATAACTGGCGCTTTGCGGTGTGGCGCAATCGAGTGCTGCTGGCCCTGGTGGCAGCCCTGTTGACGCTGGCTGTTATTTTAACCTTTGCCCCTAACAATACCTCTAATATTGACACGGTATCGCCCAACCCTATCAGCGAGGTTAATCGCTAGCTTGCTTGGGCCTGGGCCTGGTGGTCGCCTCCCGGTGGACCCGGACTCTTTGCACTCGCCCTGGTTTTAAGTACCAAATCATTGTCCCTATAATGGCAAACAAAAGGCTGATCAGGGGAGTGACCCAGTGGCTGTTAGCGCCCTGCTCAAAAATAATGTCAAACCAGGCCAGGCGAGCCGGCCACAGAGTCAAAAGGGTGTAAGTAATGTACCCCACCAGGCCGCTGGCAATGGCCACTAAAGCCGAGCGGACTCGCTCCTCAAGCAAAAGGCGGTCTCCGCCCAGGGTAAAGGCGATGCCTCCTATTACTAAAATTCCGGCCAGTGAGTACAGCAAATCCAGCAGATCAACCGGCCT
>CAZDMM010000188.1:0-10860 GCA_964505845.1 uncultured Caldilineaceae bacterium | reverse complement strand
CTACATGGGTGAGGCCGGGCTGGAATTTGCCGAGCGGCTGGCCGGTTTGGGGGCCAGAGTGGTTGTGCCGACCACCCTCAACGTCAGTTCGCTGGATGAGCACGGCTGGTCGGCCTGGCCCGTGCCGCCGGATTGGGCGGCCAACGCTCACCGCCAGATGGTGGCTTACCAGCAGATGGGCTGCCGCCCCACCTGGACCTGCGCCCCTTACCAGGTTGACCTCATCCCCAAATTCGGCCAGCAGATTGCCTGGGGCGAATCCAACGCCATCGTCTTTGCCAACTCGGTCATCGGGGCGCGCACGGAGCGTTACCCGGATTTGCTGGACATCTGCGCCGCCATCACCGGGCGGGTTCCGGCAGTGGGGCTGCATTTGACCGAGAATCGAGCCGGGCAGCTACTGCTCAATTTAACCAACATTCCCCTGGCCTTGCAGCAGGATGACTCCTTTTATCCGGTGCTGGGCCATTTGATAGGCCAACTGGCGCGTGACCGTATCCCGGTGGTGGCCGGCCTGGACGTCCACCCCACCGAAGACCAGTTCAAGGCCCTGGGCGCGGCCAGCGCCTCTTCCGGCACGGTGGCGCTATTCCACGTGGTAGGGCACACCCCCGAAGCGCCAACCCTGGAAGCGGCTTTCCGGGGACGGCCGCCGCAGGAAACCATTGAGGTGACAACCGACGCGCTGCGGGTAGCCCGGCGAGAGCTGACCAGCGCCGCCGGCCAAAAGCTGGATATGGTGGTGCTGGGCAGTCCGCACTTTTCGCTGGCTGAGTTCAAACAATTAGCGCCCCTGCTGGCAGGCCGGCGCCGCCACCCCAAGGTGCAATTCCTGGTCACGTCGAGCCGGGCCATGACCCTGCTGGCTCAAAAAGCGGGCTATTTAGGGCCGCTGCAAGAGTTTGGCGGCCGCATCACGGTAGATACCTGTATTCTGGCTACGCCCATGCTACCGCCGGAAATCAAGCGGCTGATGACCAACTCGGCCAAGTACGCCTATTACGCGCCGGGCATGCTCAACACCGAAATCACCTTTGGCAGTTTGGCCGACTGCGTGCAATCGGCGGTGGCGGGGCATGTGGTGCGGGATGAGTCTTTGTGGGAAAAATAGGGAATTGAGAGAACCAAAGGAACTGGCAGGAACTGAGGGGCTTTATTTTTTTAGTTCCCTCAGTTCCTTTAGTTTCTTTTTTGAGAGGTGAGAGTGAGCGTAACTTTATCTGGCCGGGCGATTATTCCGGGGAGAGCTACTGGCGTTGCTTTGGTTTCAACGGAACCGTTGAGCTTTTGGGGCGGCTATGATTATCACACCGGGACGATTATTGACCGGCGTCACCCACTGGCCGGGGAATGTGCGGCAGGCCGCATTTTGGCCCTGCCCTTCACCCGAGGCTCCAGCACCACCACGGCGGTACTGCTGGAAGCCGTCAAAGCGGGGACGGCCCCGGCGGCCATTCTGACCCTGGCCCCCGACTCCTTCTTTGCCCTGGCCGCCATTGTGGCCGATGAAATGTACGGCCAGCCTATTCCACTGGTCGTGCTGAAGCCAGAAGATTTTGCCCGCTTGCAGACCGGCCAAAAGCTAAAGATTGCCGCCGCCGGGCAGGTAGAATTGTGTTCCTAAAAAATTTACTCCTTATATCGCTCTAAAACCACTACCACATTTTGCCCCCCAAACCCAAAGGCGTTAACCAGGGCCAAATTTACATGGCAAGGACGGGCTTGATTAGGCACGTAATCAAGATCACATTCCGGGTCTGGTGTGTGATAATTGATGGTGGGGCAAATAACCCCATCTTCCATCGTTTTAACCGCTGCCAGGGCCGAAATTGCGCCGGCCGCCCCCAACATGTGCCCCACCAACGACTTGGTGCCGGTCACCGGGATTTGGTAAGCCCGTTCGCCAAAGACTTTTTTAATAGCCAGGGTCTCGGCGACATCGCCCAGCGGGGTGCTGGTTCCGTGTGCAAAAATAGCATCCACCTGGTCGGGAGATTTGCCATAGGCGTTTAACGCGCCACGCATGGCGGCGGTAGCGCCGCTGGCGTCGGGGCGGGGGGCAGTTAGATGATAGGCGTCAGAGGTAAGACGCCCGCCGACTATCTCGGCGTAAATATGCGCCCCGCGTGCTTTGGCGTGTTCTTCGGTTTCTAAAACAAAAGCCACCGCGCCCTCGCCAAAAACAAAGCCATCGCGGTCTCTATCAAAGGGGCGGCTGGCCCCGGTGGGGTCATCATTGCGGGCCGAGAGCGCCCCCATGCGGGAGAAAGAGGCAAAAATCAAGGGCGAGATGGCCGCCTCGGTGCCGCCGGCAATCATCACATCGGCTTCGCCGCGCCGCATCATGTGAAAGGCGTCTAGCAGGGCATAGTTGCCGCTGGCGCAGGCCAACGCCGAAGTATTGAGCGGGCCAGTAGTGCCAAACTCAATTGAGACCAGGCAGGAGGCCGCATTAGCCATAACATTGGTAACCAAAAAAGGGGTAATACTACGCGGCCCTTGCGCTATTAGTTCTCTTTCACCCGCCTCCATATCGCTGATGCCGCCGCCGCCGGTATTAAAAACCACCCCCACCCGGGACGAATTCTCCGGGGTAACCTCAAATTTGGCGTCGGCCAGGGCCTGACGGGTGGCGGCGATGGAAAATTGGGTAGAACGGGCCAGGCGGCGGGCCGTCTTTTTATCCATCCAGGCCGCCGGATTAAAATCTTTTACTTCGCAGGCAATACGGATGGTATAATCTGAAGCATCAAAACATGAAATTGGCCCGGCCCCAGAGACCCCTGCCTTCATATTTTCCCAACATGTGGTCACGTCGTTGCCAACGGGCGTTAGCGCACCCAGACCGGTAATAACAACACGCGAGGACATAGCTTCTCCTATAAAGGTTAAAAATTTACTCCATCTGGATAGAACACTTAGCTCAAGAAATCGTTTCGCCCCCGGCCAATCTTTTCAACTTGTCTTCATCCAGGAGCGGCACCCCCAAAGCCTGGGCTTTGCTCAGCTTGCTACCGGCCTTTTCACCGACTACCAGGTAATCGGTTTTTTTGGATATACTGTCGGTGACTTTACCGCCATGCTGCTGGATAAATTCGGCCGTCTCTTCGCGGCTCCAGGTGGGCAGCGTGCCGGTGATGACAAAGGTCAAGCCCTCCAAAACGTTGGAACGTTGAATGTTGGAACGTTGAACGCTTAAGGTAACTCCGGCGCGGCGGAATTTTTCGATGAGGGCCTGGTTGGCCGGGCGGCTGAACCAGGCCACAATCGACTCGGCAATGCGCGGCCCAATGCCCTCCACCGACTCCAACTCGGCCTGAGTGGCCTGCTGCAAGCGGTCAATCGAGGGAAAGGCATTGGCAATCACTCCCGCAACCACCCCGCCCACGTAGCGGATCCCCAGGGCAGTTAGAAAGCGCTGGTAGGGCTGCTGTTTGCTGGCTTCGATGGCGGCCAGCAAGTTATCGGCCTTTTTATCGGCAAAGCCTTCCAAACTTAACAGTTGCTCCCGAGTCAAAAAGTAAATATCGGCCACATCTTTGATCAGACCCTCGGCGGCCAACTGCTCACCCACTTTGATGCCAAAACCGGCAATATCCATGGCCCCCCGTGAGACAAAGTACTCAATCTGGCGCACCAATTGAGCCGGGCAGGCGGCATTAATGCAAAATAGGGCTACATCCTCGCCCAAACGGGCCGTCGGCTCGCCGCAGACGGGGCAGTGGGTGGGCGGCCGGTAGGGTTGGGAGTCGGGTGGGCGCAAATCCAGAATGGCTTTGACCACCTGCGGGATCACATCGCCGGCCCGCTTGACTACCACGGTATCGCCGGCCCGAATGTCTTTTTTAGCCAAATCTTCAAAGTTGTGCAGGGTAGCCTGGCGCACCGTGACTCCGCCAATGTTGACCGGCTCCAGCACGGCGTAGGGGGTAATCTGGCCGGTGCGGCCCACGTTGGTGCGGATTTCCAGCAGCTTGGTGGTAGCTTCGCGGGCCGGGAATTTGTAGGCAATGGCCCAGCGGGGGGCGTTGCCCACCACGCCCAACTCTTGCTGCAAGGCAAAGTCGTTGATTTTGATGACCGCGCCGTCGGCGTCATAAGGCAGATTATCGCGCCGCCCCATCCAGTTATGGATAAAGTCAAGAACCGCCTCAAAACTGCCGGTGTACAGAATATCGGGGTTGACCGGAAAACCGAGGGTGCGTAGATAATCCAGGGCCGCATGCTGGCTGTTAATCTGGGCGCCTTCGACATAGCCGATGGCGTAAGCGTACAAAGCCAGCGGACGCTGGGCCGTGATTTTGCTGTCTAGCATGCGCAGCGAACCGGCGGCGGCATTGCGCGGGTTGGCAAAGATTTTTTCGCCCTTTTCTAACTGCTGCTGGTTAAATTGGTTGAACTCAGCAATGGGCATGTAAATTTCGCCGCGCACCTCAATTTTGGCCGGGGCGGGTGGGCCGGCCAGAGTTGTTGGGATGCGCAGCGGCACACTTTTGACGGTGCGGATATTGGCGGTCACGTTTTCGCCCTCCACCCCATCGCCGCGCGTGGCGCCGCGCACCAGGAGTCCGTTTTCATAGGTCAAGGCAATGGCCAGGCCGTCAATTTTTGGCTCAACCACAAATTCCAAATCTTTGACGCTCATACCGGGGGGCAGCAGCCGCCCTACCCTGGCCAGCCAGTTGCGCATGTCCTCGTCATCAAAAGCGTTGCCCAGGCTGGTCATGGGGATGGGGTGGATGACCTTTTCAAAACCTTCCAGCGGCGGCGCACCAACCCGCTGGGTGGGCGAGTCGGGGGTGATGAGGTCTGGGTGCTCGGCTTCAAGCCGGCGCAGCTCATTCAAAAGCTGATCGTACTCCGCATCGCTGATAACGGGGTCATCCAGGGTATGGTAGCGGTAGAGATGGTAGTTGATCTCGGCCCGTAACTCGGCCAGGCGCTGTTGGGTATCGGGCATATTTCTCCTCAAAAATAAATCGCCGACAATTGACCACCTCGGCGGCCGGCTGTCAGGAGTCTGTGGTCACATAAAAAGCGTCGCTCCCAATGAAGTGAGCGACGCCCATTATAATTAAAAATTGCCAATTATCAATTGGTAAAGGTTTTACTGCGAGGCGGGTGTATTTGCCGGGGCCGGCTCTTGAGTGCTGCTGGGTTGAGCCTCGGTTCCGGGCGGCAGGGTAGGCTGCAAGTAAGTTTGAGCGGCCCAACCTTCGGTGCCCTTATCATTGCGCACAAACCACCACACCAGATCACCCTGATTTTCATCGGCTTTGGGGCCATCTAAAATCAGCACCACGCTGCCTTCCGTGCCCACATCCAGGCGAGCGTTATTGGTGCCGGGGCCGGCCCGCAGGCTTACCCCGGCCCCTTCGGTGCCAATCACTTTGGCGTAGACCCCTTTAGCCAGGGCGCTGGGCACGGTCGGTACGGGGGTGGCGGTTGGGGTGGGAGTTGGGGTAGGCTCAAGCGTTACAACAGGTGGAATGGTGGGCGTAGCCGGTACGGGCTGGTCGGGGGCAGGGGTATCGAGCAAGGGTTGGGTCGGCGCTAAATTAGGAATCACCTCAGGAGTCGGCGTAATGGCCTGCTTGCGCAGAATATTAACCACGCCTAAACCAATCAAACCAATCACCAGTAAGCCGGCCAATGCTCCTACCAGCACCCAAACTACCGGGACGCCAATTTCAGAACTGTTTACCTCCTCGATTCGTCGAGGACGGCGAGTCAGTCGTGTTTGCTGATCGCGCCAATTATCTTTCATCCCCACACATCTCCCTATTCTTTAAAGTAGCCGGGTGGCAAGTAGCAAAGATACCCAACTACTTATCCCCTGCTACTTACCCCACTGCTTTTGTTACCAACAAGGTTAAATCATCGGGCTGCTCTTCCCCATCTCTAAATTGGTCAATATCGTTGACGATAATTTTGACCAATTCTTCGGCAGAACGGTGTCCCTCGCTCTGCACAATTTCTCTGAGACGCTCCAACCCATAAAAGGTTCCATCACTCCGGCGCACCGCGTCGGTCACGCCATCGCTGTAGCAGACCAGGGTATCGCCCACTTGAAAGGTGAGATTTTTCTCTTCAACAATCAAATTGGGTAACAAGCCTAAAAAACGCCCGGTCGCATCGAGCAGGCTAATTTCACCGGTAGCGGCATGATAATAAACCGGCCGGTCATGCCCGCCCCGGATGTAGCGCATCTGGCGAGTGGCGCAGTTAAGGACGGCATAAAAGGCGGTGACAAACATATCGGCCGTGGTTGAGACCCTGAGCAGCAAATCGTGAATGTGGTGAGCGGTTTCCGTGGGCGATAGCCTGGCGTCGGCCTGGCTTAAAAATAGAGCGCGCACCACCGCCATATAAATGGCGGCCTGAACGCTTTTGCCGGAGGCGTCGGCCATGACGATGCCGATCTGGCTGTCGCCCATATCTACAATGTCGTACAGGTCGCCCCCAATTTCACGGGCCGGGCGGGCCAGGGCCGCAAATTCAAAACCGGGCACTTTTGGAAAAGCGGTCGGCAAGATGCTGTTATGCACCTGGGCCGCAATCTCAAGGTCGCGCTTCAGGCGCTCCCGGCGCAGCAGCTCGGCCTGGGCGGCCCGCAGGTCTTCCAGGGTTCGGGCCAGTTCGCTGTTTTTAAGTTGCAGTTCGGCAATGGTGATACGGTCCGTGTCTCGCACACTGCGGGTGATACCGCGCATAATGGCCCGCGCCACCGAAGGATTGCGGGCCAGCGTATCATCGAGGGTTTGCTCATCAATTTCAATCAGGCAACAATCGGTGAGGGCATGCACCGTGGCGGCGCGGGGGGCGCGATCAAGGACGCCTAATTCACCAAAAAACTCGCCCGGCCCTTTCATGCCCAAAAATTGATCACCCTGGGTCATCTGCTTGGTAAAGGCTACTTGACCTTCCTGGATAATATAAAAGGTATGTTCCAGTTGTCCCTCACGACAAATAATTGAGTCAGCCGGGTAGCGGCGCACCCCCACTACATTCAGCAGCGCGTTCAGTTCAGTCTCTGGCAGTTCCCCTAACGCCCGCTCTAAGGCTAAACGAATCTCGTCCACCGATTACCACTCAAGGACTAGCTCACGAGCCATATTTTCTTCGCGCACCGCAGCCAGCCCACGGATACGACAATCCTCCAAAATTGCTACAACCCGATCCACCAACTGGCCGGGCGAGATGGGCTTGACCAGGTAAGCCACCGTCATGGGGCCACATTCAAAGGCCAGGCTGACCTCGCGGCGCATGCCTTTGGCGCTGAGAAAGACTACCGGGATTTCCGGCGCTTCTTTAGCAATAATACGGGCGGCGTCATAGCCGGTCATCATCGGCATACGAATATCCAGAATCACCAAATCAATCGGCTCTTCGCGCACAATTTGAACGGCCTGCGCTCCATTAATAGCTTCATGCACCCTGTGCCGATTCTGACGCAAGGCAAAGGCAAATAGTTCCCGGCAATCACGGTCATCTTCAGCGTAAAGGATATTCGCCATAGCTAACTATTCTCCTTTGGGTAGTGAATTAACATTGTACTCCCCTCAACAACCTTGAGCAAAACCTTTAAGTTAAACCTCGCTAGCCAGAGTATAGCACGCTTCCTTTAACTTTTCAATCAGTCCAACTATCCCTGGGCCGATGTAATAAAGGTAACTTTTCTTATTTACCCAATTTATTTATGTAAAATGAGTTTTAAGATGCTTAAAGTTTTGCAGGTAGCCCAGTTACTTCTCTTTTTAGGCATTATGGGCTATAATCGGGCTGATTCTTTACAAGCGAAAGCGAGACAGCTTTATGGAGCGGAACACCAAAATCAAACGGGGGCTTCTGATTGGGGCCATTTTGGGAGCCATCTTGGGAGCAGGCGCAGCTTACCTTTTAATCACTGCCCCGGCCAATTTGGAGGAGGGCGAGGAAGTTAAACCCCTCGGCGCGGCGGATTTGATTGCCTTGATCAGCGGGGCCGCCGCCCTGCTGCGCCGGCTGGATGATGTGCGGCGTAGAACGTAACCGAAAAAAAGAAATTAGAAGATGAGCACAACTAAAGATAAACCAAAAATCAAAAGAGTCGTGTTAGCCTACTCCGGCGGGCTGGACACCAGCGTGATTGTCCCCTGGCTCAAAAATAATTATGGCTGCGAAGTTGTTTGCATGTGCGCCAACTTAGGCCAGGAAGAGGAATTGAGCGGGCTAGAAGCCAAAGCCCTGGCTTCCGGAGCCAGTAAATTTTATTTGGAGGATTTACGGGAGGAGTTCATTACCGAATATATCTTCCCCACCCTCCGGGCCGGGGCCATTTACGAGCGCAAATACCTGTTAGGAACCAGCTTTGCCCGCCCGCTCATTGCTCGCCGCCAGGTGGAAATTGCCGAAATAGAAGGCGCGGATGCGGTAAGCCACGGCGCTACCGGCAAAGGCAACGACCAGGTGCGCTTTGAACTGACTTACCAGGCCCTCAACCCCAAGCTGCGCGTCATCGCGCCCTGGCGCGAGTGGGAAATTCGCTCCCGCGAAGACGCCCTGGATTACGCCGCCGAGTACAGCGTGCCCGTCACCGCCACCGAAAACTCCATCTACAGCCGCGACCGCAACATCTTTCACCTCAGCCACGAGGGCGGCATCCTGGAAGACCCCTGGCTTGAGCCGGAGCGGGCCATGTTCCAGCTTACGGTAGACCCGGAAGACGCGCCCGACCAGCCGGAATATATCGAAATTTATTTTCAAGAAGGCATCCCCAAGAAAATCAACGGCGAGGCCAAAGGCCCCATCAGCCTGTTGACTACCCTGAATCAGCTCGGAGCCAAACACGGCATTGGCCGAGCAGATTTGGTGGAAAACCGGCTGGTCGGCATGAAAAGCCATGGCGTCTACGAGACGCCCGGCGGAGCCATTCTGGTAGAAGCCCACCAGGCTCTGGAGCAGCTCTGTTTAGATAAAGAAACATTGCATTACAAGCAGATGATAGCCCTCAAATATGCCGACCTGGTTTACAACGGCCAGTGGTACACCCCCTTACGCCAGGCCCTTGACGCCTTTGTAGAGGTCACCCAGCGCCACATGACCGGCACGGTGCGGCTAAAACTGTACAAAGGCAACGTTATCCTGGCCGGGCGCAAGTCTCCCTACAGCCTTTACCGGGAGGATTACGCCACCTTTGGCGAGGAAGATGTCTACAACCAGCAAGACGCCGAAGGCTTCATCAAGCTCTTTGGCCTGCCCATGAAGGTTCAAGCCCTGCTCGACATCGAAGGCGTCCGGCGCGGCCAGCACGAAGAGCCAGATTACAGCAAGTTTAAACGAGATTAGGCAGACAGGGGATGGGAGCGATAATGACTCAACTCTGGGGGGGTCGCTTTAGCCAGGAAATGACCCCGCTGATGCACAAATTCAACGACAGCATCTATTTTGATGTGCGGCTGTGGGAAGCCGACCTGGACGGCAGCATGGCCTATGCCAAAGCTTTGGCGCGGGCCGGCCTCATTACCGAGGAGGAGGCCGACATTCTGCAAGACGGCCTGGACCAGGTGCGGGCCGAGTTTGCCCAGAACCGCTTTGAACTCAAAGCCAGCGATGAAGACATCCACACTGCCGTAGAACGCCGCCTGGCCGAATTGGTAGGCGAGGTGGCCGGCAAACTGCACACCGGTCGCTCTCGCAACGACCAGGCCGCCACCGATACCCGCCTGTGGCTCAAACGCCAGATTGCCCGGCTGAGAGCGCGGCTGGAAGAGCTGCAGCGGGCCATCCTGGTCAAAGCAGAGGAATATTTCAATGTCATCATGCCCGGCTACACCCACTTGCAGCAGGCCCAGCCGGTGCGCTTTTCACACTGGCTGCTCAGTTATGGTTGGATGTTGCAGCGCGACAAGGAACGCCTGGACGACCTGACCCCCCGCGTAGATGTGCTGCCGCTGGGCAGTGGGGCGCTCTCCGGCCACCCACTGGGCATTGACCGGGAGTTTCTGGCCGCAGAGTTAGGCTTTGCCGCCCTTTCTCCCAACAGCATGGACGCCGTAGGCGACCGGGACTACCTGGCCGAATTCCTCAGTTGGGCGGCCATTACCCAAATACACCTCAGCCGCCTGGCCGAAGATTTGATTATCTACAGCAGCCGCGAATTTGGCTTTGTGGAAATTGCCGACGCCTACTCCACCGGCTCCAGCCTGATGCCCCAAAAGAAAAACGCCGACTCCCTGGAACTGATCCGGGGTAAAACCGGGCGGGTCGTCGGCCATTTAACCGGCCTGCTAACCACCCTCAAAGGGCTGCCCTCAACTTACAATAAAGATTTGCAGGAGGATAAGGAGCCGCTTTTTGACACGGTGGACACCCTGCTCATGACTCTACCCATTGCCGCCGGGGTTATCAGCACCCTGAGCGTCAACGCCGCCAAAATCTACGACGCCATGGACAGCGGCATGCTGGCCACAGAGCTGGCTGATTATCTGGTCAGCAAAGGCATGCCGTTCCGCCAGGCCCATCACCTGGTAGGCCAGATTGTGCGGCAGGCCATCGCCCTCGACCAGCCCCTCTCTTCCTTCCCCCTGGCCGCCTACCGGCAGTTCAGCCCCCTCTTTGACCGGGACGTGCATCAATGGCTTACTTTCAACCGGGCCGCCGACCGCCGCACCAGCCCTGGGGGGGCCGCCGAGTCTGCCGTGCGGGCGCAGCTTGAGGCCCTGCAGGCCCTGGTTGAGCCAGACAACGCCAGGCGGTAACCCAACAAGGCCCGGCCTTTTTAGCTTGAGGGCTTTGGCCGCAGGCAGATAGGCCCGCCCTTAGGTCTCATTCAACACGGCCAGGCCTTCCATCTCAACCAAGTTCTCATCCTGGAAAAAG
>CAZDMM010000187.1:10598-10868 GCA_964505845.1 uncultured Caldilineaceae bacterium | reverse complement strand
GATCGCAATCCCTATCCGGCGCTCGCCAATATCTAAAGCCATCAAACGCATGCAGCCTCAATTGCCGGCAGCAATCAATGTTACCGCCGGCCGCACTACAACATTAATGCGGAACGGCGAAAATGGCAAGCGCCCCAACCACTCTATCAGCCATGGGGGTTCCAGTTCAACCCCTGGCGTCGCCGCCAGTTCATACTGCTGATTGAGCCGCTGCTGCGCCTCACCAATCGGCAGCCAGGCAATACCCGCAGCAAGTTCATGTTTATCTCT
>CAZDMM010000187.1:0-10588 GCA_964505845.1 uncultured Caldilineaceae bacterium | reverse complement strand
CAATCCTTTAGCAAAAATGCGGAAAGTAACCGTCTGTTCCTGAATATCTAATACTTCACCGGCCCCAAAACTCAAGCCTTTTTGATCCAATTCATACCCCGGTGGAACCTGCGCCTCCAGGGCGGCCAGGGCCAGGCGGTTGGCGTTGTACCCGCCCACTACCGTTCCGCGCACCACCGCCTGCATCTCGCCGCCAAAGGTATCAGAAAAATCCCCGGCAAACTCCCGAAATTTCACATCCGTAACAATCACCTGCACCGTTTCCGGCGAAATAAACTCCTGCTCGGCTAAAGATGCCTGCAACTTTTTTAGGCCCTCTTGCTGAATCTTTTGGCGCAGATAAGCCTGCAGGCGCTCTTTATCATCTTGCACCACAATCTTGGCCGGCTCCATACTGCCGCCGCTTAAGCCTTGCTCATTGACCACCCGGGCCAACAGATTGAGGCCAGGATCAACAAAGCGATTGATCTTGCCGGGTCCCACGTTCCCTTTAGGCCCCGGCTCGGTGGCCGTGACCAGGGTTGGGGTAGTGACAGCGCCAGCCCCCGGCGGAATTGTAACGGTATAGGCTGTTACAAATTCAATCGGCTCACCCGCCGAAGTTGCCACCGTTGTACTCAACGGAATCGTCTGCGGGCTATCGGTACGATTGATAAAAATGACCGTCCCGCTGGCGTTGCCAACCGGGGCCAATTCGGTCTCCACCGTTTCAATTTCGCCAGATAACGCCAGCTCCACCTGGGCCGTTCTGGCCGGAAAAGTTAACGTTTTGAAATCAACCGATTTGGCGGCCGGGTCGGCTTTGACCACCAGCTTGGTTTCCAGCGGCCTGGCCACCGGGATCAGGGTGACGGTTGCTTGCGGCAGCAAGGCTAATGCCCCAAATACCACCCCCGCGGCCAGCATCACCAGCAGCAGTAAGGCTCCAAACTGCTGCAAAATACCGATGCGCCCGCTCCCTTTGACCACCTTATACTTTTTCTTTTTAACCCGCCGCCGGCCGCCAGCGTTTTCATCTTCGGTGGGCAGCGGCGCCACGGGCGGCAGGGTGGCCTCCGGCGACGCCAGGGACGCCTCGGCCGTTACCCAACCGGCCCACCTGGCCCGGCGCACACTGCCAAAAACTTTGATGTCCGCTTCCTTTGCATAGTCGCGTACAATTGGATCGTCGCTCACAATAGCTACTTCGGCCGCCCGGCTGTAGGCCGCCCGCGCCAGCAGCTTCATATTGACCAGGCTCTGCAGGGCCTTGTTTTTACGAGGCACTACCAGCAGCAGGCGCGGCCTGGCGGGCCGGCCTCCACTCTGTCCATTTTGCCCCAAAATGGGGGGGGCCAGGGCAAAATCTATCCGATTCCTAATCGCGGTAATATCGTCGGTAACTTCAAACTTAATAATTTGTTGCATCAGTAATTAAACTTACTCCGGCAAACCGGCCGTCAGACTTAAAGTTAAGGCAAAAAGTTGATAATCCAGGGTATTGGTTAAATCTTTAACCGGTGGAGATAGGTGCGCCCCCAACCAGATTACCTCCGGCGGCCGCTCAAATGGGTCTGGATTAGAGCACAGCAGTTTATCCAGACCTGGCAGCAAATTACCGCCGCCGGTAAGATAGATTTTGCGTGGCAAAGGCCAGTCGCCAGCGCTCTTTACCAAAAACTCCAGGGCCGCCTCATACCAGCGCCGCCGGGCGCCCTGCAGATTAGTCTCAACAAGTTCAGCCTGGGCCGGCGAGAGTTTCCCCAATGCCCACTCACGTTTTAGTTTCTCGGCCTCAGTTGCCTCAAGCGGCATAGCCTGGGCCAGGGCCTGGGTAAAAAAGGCGCCGCCAAAAGGGGTTGACCCGGCCGCCACCAGGGCATTATTTTTGATCAAACCAATATCCGTGCCGCTCAGGCCGGTATCCAAAATAATGGCTTCGGTAGAAGGCGTCAGGGCGGCCAGGGCTTGAGACGACGCCACCACATTAGCCACTTCCAAATCCAGGCGGTGGGCCAACACGCGCAAAGCCCGCAAGGCGCTGGCCTGGGCCGCCACCCCAAATACCGAAAAGGTAATCTCTCGGCCGGTCAGCCCCACTCCCTCCAACGCCAGCCGGTGATCCAGGTGAATCCCGGCATCGGTCACCGCCAGCGCCTGCCACTGCCCTCCTTCAACCGGAAGGTCTGTTAGCCCCTGCCGTACCAACCGCTCAGCCCGGCTGCGTAGATTAGCCAACTCTTTAGCGGTCACAGGTTCTGCCGGCCGGGGGCGTATTTGATGAACGGTAAACAATTTACCTACCGTAGCCCGTCCGGCCAGGGCAAAGATGACATCATCCGGCACCACTTTACGCCCAACGGTTGCTTCGGTGCTGTCTTCTGCTTGCGTCAGCGCTGCGTTGACCGGAGCAGTCACCGCCGCCGCTTCCAATCGCCCCCCGGTGATGTCGTGGCCGCCGGTCTCAGCCAGACCATACCCAATCACCTGAATTTCAGCCGAGTTGGGAACCAGGCGGATGATGGCCGCCTTAACAGTATCTCGACCAATATCTACCAAACTATAAACCGTCGGTTTTCGTTTTTTCCCTGGCTGAAATCGGGGCAAAACTTTCATAGGGCCTAATCCAGGCTATTTAAGCTTTAGCGGTATGCCTCCCGACGATGTCTGATCCGCAGGATAGTTGCTACCTGTTTATCGTCATTAATTCGTAATCCTATGCTTCTTTTATCACCGCCGCTACCAGCGGCTCTACCCTGGCCAGGGCCTCACCCAGCGCCGCCACATCCTTACCACCGGCCTGGGCCATGGTGGGTTTGCCGCCGCCCTTACCGCCGACCACCTGCGCCACCTCACCCACCAGCTTGCCGGCATGCAACCCCCGTTTAACCAAATCTTCGGTGACGGTGGCAATGATGGTAGGCTTGCTTTCCAAAACTGCGCCCAGCACTACCACCCCGGAACCCAGCCGGTCGCGGAACCAGTCGCCCATCTCGCGCAGCAGGGCCACGTCGGGCACCTCCACCTGCAAAGAGATTACTTTAACGCCCTTTACCTGGCGGGTTTTAGCCAGCAGCCGCTCAAATTCTACCCGCGCCAGCTTCCGTTGCAGTTCCTTAATCTTTTTCTCGCTCTCCTGAAGCTGACCCATCAAGCCAATCGAGCGGCGATATACCTCTTCGGGCGTTACCCCCAAAAAGGCGGCCGTTTGCTCCAGGGCGACCAGCCGCCCCTGGATCAACTGCTGCGCCCGCCGCCCGGTCACCGCTTCGATGCGGCGCACCCCGGCTGCGGCGCTGCCTTCGCTGGTAATATGCAGCGCCCCAATCTGCGCGGTGCGTTGCACGTGGGTGCCGCCGCACAGCTCGCGGCTGTAGGATTGGCCGTTAGCTCCAATCTGCACTACCCGCACCACACTGCCGTATTTCTCGCCAAAGAGCGCCATAATCTCACCGCTGGCGATGGCGTGTTTCAACTCGTTAAAGCTTTTATGATTAACCAGCACCGGCAGGTCGGCCAAAATGGCCTCATTGACGGCGCGCTCAATCTCATCCAACTCCGCCTGGCTGACCATTTGGGTATGGCTAAAATCAAAGCGCAGCCGGTCCGGGGCTACCAGCGAGCCGGCCTGAGCCACATGGTTGCCCAATACCCGGCGCAGCTCTCGATGCAGCACGTGGGTGGCGGTGTGGTTGCGCATAATATCCCAGCGCCGCTCATAATCCACAATAGCCCAGGCAGAATCACCCACCCTGATAGTTCCAGTAGCCACCATGCCTTCATGCACTACCAAGCCGCTGACGGGTTTGAACACATAGCCTACTTCCATCTCCCAGGCCGGGGTTGAGTCTGGATCGGCGTAGTGAACAATCTCGCCGGTATCGCTCACCTGCCCGCCCGACTCGACATAGAAGGGCGTGGCCGCCAGGATCACTTCTACCTTCTGCCCTTCGCCGGCGCTGTCAACCACCACGCCATCCCGCACAATGGCAACCACCGCCCCCGGCAGTTCTGTGCCCTCGTAAGGGTTATGCACCACGCCGGTTTCGGGCAGTTTGCCGCTGCTTTTAAGCTGCTCAAACAGGCCGGCGTAAACCTGCAATTGATCCACCGCAATCTCGCCAATCTTGTCGCCCCCAGAAATCTCGGCATGCTTGTCAAAAGCTTTTTGATAGCCCACCTCGTCTACGCTAAAGCCATATTCCTCGTTGGCAATGATGCGGGTGAGGTCTTTGGGAAAGCCAAAGGTGGCATGGAGTTTAAAAACCTCTTCGCCGGGGATTTGAGTTTTTCCGGCTGCCTTCAGTTTGTTGACCAGTTGATCAATCAACTCCAGGCCGTTGGTAAAGGTTTTAAGGAAGCGTTCCTCTTCCTGGGTAATCACGTTGAGGATAAACTGGCGGCGCGCCTGCAATTCGATATAGTGGTCGCCCATCTCCTCAATCACTTTATCGGCAATCTGGGCCAGGAAGGGGCCGTGAAAGCCGGCCAGCCGGCCATAGCGAGCCGCCCGGCGCAAAATGAGCCGCAGCACCGAGGCGCGGCCTTCGTTGCCGGGCATGACGCCGTCGCCAATCATAAAGGTGATGGCCCGCCCGTGATCGGCAATGACTCGGTAGGCAACCAGATGTTTTTGGGCCTCCTCGTCGCTGTGCCCCAACAATTCCTGAATTCGATCCGTAATCGGGGTGAACAAATCGGTTTCGTAATTGGCCCGCTTGTTTTGCACAATCGAAACCAATCGCTCCAGGCCCATGCCGGTATCTACCCCCGGTTTGGGCAAGGGCAGACGTTTGCCGTCGGCAGTCTCGTTGAACTGCATGAACACCAAATTCCACACTTCCAGCCAGCGCTCGCAGCCGTTATCCAAAAACACCGAGCAGTCCGGCTGGCCGCAGGTGCAGAACTCCCGGCCCCAATCATAGTGCAGTTCCGAGGTAGGGCCGCAGGGGCCAACATCGGCCATGCGCCAAAAGTTGGTTTTATCGCCCATGCGATAAACCCGTTCCGGGGCCACCCCCACTTCCTTGGTCCAAATGTCAAAGGCTTCGTCGTCGCTGGTGTGGACGGTGTAGTAGAGGCGCTCCGCCGGGATGTTAAAAACCCTGGTCAAGCACTCGTAGGCAAAGCGGATGGCGTCGCGCTTAAAGTAGTCGCCCAGCGAAAAGTTGCCCAACATCTCAAAGAAGGTGTGGTGGCGCGGCGAGGGGCCGACATTTTCCAAGTCATTGTGCTTGCCGGAAACCCGCATGCACTTTTGAGAAGTGGTCGCCCGCTTGTAGGGCCGCTCTTCCAGGCCCAAAAAAGCATCTTTAAATTGCACCATGCCAGCATTGGTAAAAAGGAGGGTAGGGTCGTCGGCGGGGACGAGGGAAGAGCTGGGCACGATGGTGTGGCGGTGTTCTTGAAAATAATCTAAAAAGCCTTGCCGAATTTCGGCGCTGGTCATGGTCATAACATATACCTCTAGGGAGTAGGGAGTAAGTGGTAAGTGGTAAGTAATGAGTAGTAAAGGGAAAATATCTATTCCTTACTTCCTATTACTTTTCCTTACTTCCTATCCCTTACTCCTGGATTCGTTATAAATTCTAGTATAATTAGGGGGGGATGTCAATTGCGGTTTGCTTGCGGGGTCTGCCCCAAAAATTAGGACGCATCCTTATTATGGGGTTCATACCAAAAATCCTATTTGGCCCACCCGTAACCCGGTGTATAATGGCATAGCGTCAAGTTGAATTTCCCCTCGGCTGCAATTAAAATCCGGTACTCAAAGTTTTAGGCTACCCCATGCGCAGACAATTTCGCTTCTTGGGCTTGGTTCTTTTAGTCAGCTTTATCAGCACTACCTGGCTCTTTTGGACGTATGAGCAACAGGGTAATCCCGGCATCAAATCATTTGGCGATGTGGTGTGGTGGTGGGTGGTCAGCTCGACGACGGTGGGCTATGGCGATATTGCCCCGCACACGGTTCAGGGCCGGATTGCCGCCGCCATCACCTTTATTGTGGGGATTTATCTGTACACCAATTTTATCACCTTAACCGCCAACTCGGTGGAGCAGTTTGTTCATCGGGACCGCTTGGGCACGGCCCAGGTCAAGGCTAAAAATCACATCGTCATCTGCGAGTACACCGCCTTTGCTGATGAGCTGCTCCAAATTCTGGGCCGCTACCCCGAACTGGCCCAGCGAGAGGTGGTCATCATTTCTGACCTCGTAGCGGTCAACCCTTACCCGCAGTACCACTTTGTGCGCGGCGTACCCATCAGCCCGGCGGCCCTCATGCAGGCCAATATTCAAGAGGCTGCTTACATTTTTGTTTTTGCCAACACGCGCTTTATGGAGCCGGATTTAAAAACGCTGCATACGGTCTCTCGGATTCAAAAGCTAAACAACCACGCCACCATGTTTGTGGAAATGCACAAACCCAAATCGGAGTTTACCGAGCACCTGGCCGGCCATATCGAAGTATTAGACAGCAAAAAACTGCTAGAATCCATCCTGCGCCACGAGTCTATTGACCTGTCGGCCTATTTTCCGCACGCCAGCCCGCCCGCCCTCACCGAGGTTCCGGCGCCCCACGAGGCTTTTTCTGAGCCGCTTGCCCATTAGCCAACAAGTATGGTCCTTCAGAAAAGTTTCCGCCGGGACTGGCCTTGCCGCCCTGTGGGTTAGGAGATTAGGGAATTTTTTCCTTTACTTTTCATCCCCCAATCCCGACCCAAAATCGCCGACTAAAACTATTCTGGATGTCAATATTAAAAATAAAAAGGCCACCACCTCCTTATCCGGCAGGTGATGGCCCAAAACCTATGACAATGGGTGGCTACTCATTTTTAGGGCCGGGATAGCCCAATTTTGATAACGACTCGGTAATTTCATCCAGAATGACCGGGTCATCAATGGTGGCCGGCATTTTATACTCCACCCCATCAGCGATTCTTTTCATGGTGCCGCGCAGTACCTTGCCGGAGCGAGTTTTGGGCAGCCGCTTAACCACCGTCGCTACTTTAAAGGAAGCCACCGGCCCAATTTTATCCCGCACCATCTGCACCAGTTCCTTGATAATCTCCTCTTCCGGGCGAGTTACCCCGGCCTTGAGCACCACCGTCCCCAGCGGAATCTCGCCTTTCAGTTCGTCGGCCACGCCAATCACGGCGCACTCGGCCACGTCAGGATGAGAAGCCAGCACCTCCTCCATCGCGCCGGTAGAGAGACGATGCCCGGCCACGTTGATAATATCATCGGTGCGGCTCATGATCCACATATAGCCATCCTCATCTTTGAAGCCGGCGTCGGCGGTGGTATAGTAGCCGGGGAAGGCGCTGAGGTAGGAATGGATAAAGCCGTTATCGTTGTTCCACAAAGTAGGCAGACAACTGGGCGGCAGCGGCAGCTTGACCACCAGGCTGCCAATCTGGCCGGGCGGCGCTTCGTGGCCGCCTTCATCTAAAACCCGCAGATCATACCCCGGCGAGGGCTTGCCGGCCGAACCGGGCTTGACCGGGAACAACCCCAGGCCGGCAAAGTTGGCGGTAATGGCCCAACTGGTCTCGGTTTGCCACCAGTGGTCAATCACCGGCACGTTGAGCATGCGCTCGGCCCAACGGATGGTGTCGGGGTCGCTGCGCTCACCGGCCAGGAACAGGGCGCGGAAACCTCTCAAATCGTACTTTTTCAGATACTCGCCGTTGGGGTCTTCTTTCTTGATGGCCCGGAAGGCCGTCGGGGCGGTAAAAAGCGCCTTGACCCCATGCTGTGAAATCACGCGCCAAAAGGCGCCGGGGTCGGGCGTGCCGACCGGTTTGCCTTCGTACAAAATGGTGGTGCAGCCGTGAAACAGCGGTGCATAAACAATGTAGGAGTGGCCGACCACCCAGCCCACGTCGGAGGCGGCCCAGAAAACCTCACCCGGCTCTACCCCGTAAACATTTTTCATCGTCCACTTTAAGGCCACCAGATGCCCGCCGTTATCCCGCACCACCCCTTTGGGTTTGCCGGTTGTCCCGGAAGTGTACAGGATATACAAGGGATCATTGGCCTCAACCGGCACACAATCCACTGCTTGAGCCGCCGCAACCACCTCTGACCAGTCCAAGTCGCGCCCGGCCAGCAAACCCGCTTGCGCCTGGGGCCGCTGCAAAATGAGGCACTTTTCAGGTTTGTGGTCGGCCAGTTCAATAGCGGCATCGAGCAAAGGTTTGTAAGGGATAACCCGGTTGGCTTCAAGGCCGCACGACGCCGAGAGCATCAACTTGGGGCGGGCGTCGTCAATCCGCACCGCCAGCTCATTGGCCGCAAAGCCGCCAAACACCACCGAGTGGATGGCCCCCAGCCGGGCGCAGGCCAGCATGGCCATCAGCGCCTCCGGCGTCATCGGCATATAAATAATCACCCGGTCTCCCTTACCCACTCCCTGGCCGGCCAGCGCCCCGGCCAATTGGGCTACCTGGTCCCGCAGTTCCCGGTAGGTAAACTGCTTGACCGTGTTAGTGACCGGGCTGTCATAAATCAGGGCTAACTGGTCGGCCCGGCCGCTTTCCACATGCCGATCCAGCGCATTGTAGCAGGTGTTTGTCACCCCGCCCGGAAACCAGCGATAAAACGGTGGGTTAGAATCATCCAGCACTCGATCCCACTTTTTGTACCAGTGAATCTCTTCAGCCGCCCTGGCCCAAAATTCAAGCGGCTGCTCACGCCAAGACTCATAGGTTGCCTCGTAGCTCATCCTTGCTCCTCCTTAAAGTGCTTGATTGAATTTGCCTGTATCATAGCACAGCCATTTTGGGCTGTCATCCCCTCTGTGGGGTATTTCACGAATGGACAGAGGCAAGTATGCTCATTTCCTTGAGTTAAGCCTCAAGGCCGGGCAAAAACCATAATTTGCCACCACCAGTTGCGGTCACGGTGGACTAAAGATAGGCCGGCGGCCTGGGCAATCGAGAGGATTTGGGCATGGGGATGAAGATAGGGGTGGTACCGGCTGCGGAAGAGAGTCAGGCCGGCATCAAACAGAAAAAAGGGCCAGCGCAGCCACCAGGCTTCAACTGGAAAACTGAGAGCCAGAAAACGCTGCGCCCGCTGCGCCGCCGCCCCCAAAAGCAACGCCAGATGAGGGTAACAGCAAACCACTCGATCCAGAATGACCACATCTGCCGGGGCAAATTCTGCGGGCGACCGGGCAAAATCCCGGTGAAGGTAGGTGACAGCTTCACTGAGGTTCAATTTGGCCGCATTGGCCTGGGCCGCCGCCAGATAAGCCGAGGAGGCATCCACCCCCACCGCCGTGCGGGCCACTCCCCGCCGCAGCAGCTCAAGATGCACTCCGCCGGCCCCACAACCGATGTCCAGCACGCTTAGCGGTTGGCCGGCCTGGGCCGGCAGATAGGCTATAAGCTTCTGCCCGCGCCGGTCCAGCCCTTTTTTAAGATAGCGTTGGGCGTCGTCCTGAGCAGTTTGGGGGTCAAAAAAATTATCAAGATCGTTGATTTCACCGGGCCGGCAGCAGCAGCAGTTCATAACCTGGCATTGTAGGGGCTAGACCGGTTGATGTCAAAATCTCCATCGAAGACATGCCGGAACCACGGCAGGGGGATACCGCCTTGAATTTGATAACATAAAGCAAAACGGCTAAAATGCTCGCCTCAACTTTAACCAAATTCAAATCAACAAAGGAAATCAAGGTATGACCACCAAAAAATGGGTAGATTTAGCCAATCAATTGACCAAAGCTCTGGGCTTGCAGCATGCTCCGCTTGCTATTACCTTTACCAACCAGGCGCCGGCCAATATAGACCGCTTTGAGGGTGAAGTACCGGCGCCCAGCGCCGACGGCCGCACCGGCAAGGTATCGGCGGGGTGTGTTTTCTGGATCAAGGGAGAAACACGCACCTTTGCTACCGCGCCGGCCGATCATTTCAATTGCAGCGTCGGCAGCGTAACGCACGGCCTTAAAAAATTAGAAGAGGTGCTGGGCAATGAGGATGTACAAAGCATGCTAGAGTGCGAGTGGGTGACTCCCGCCGAGGCGATGAGCCTGCCAGTGGTCAAAGAGAGGCACGATAATATCATTTACGGCCCTCTGGCCGACACGCCGGTTGACCCGGACGTCATTCTGCTCCGCATCAACGGCTTTCAGGCGATGGTCATCCACGATGCCTTTGGCGAGATGGATATTGTGGGCAAACCGCAGTGCCATATCATCCCCATGTCCAAAGAGCAACAAAAAATAGCCATGAGCACCGGCTGCATGTTGAGCCGGGTGCGCACCGGCATGCAGCCCGATGAGATGACCTGCACCCTCCCGGCCGGGCGGCTGGCCGAGGTGGTTGAAAAACTTGAAGCGCGGCGCATCGCTAATGCGGCGGTAGCATCTTATGCCAGCAAAGATATGGCCCGCTTTGCCAATGCCTGATGAATTTTGAGTTACAAGGCCGGTAGCAGGGCGGAAGGATGGAAGGCTGGACACAGAGCTAATATCCAACCTTCCATCCTTCCAATCCTCCAAAGTATATTGCCGAATTTGGTTGCCAATCTCATAAGCTGGGGTCAAATTAGTGGTCGAAGGCTCGCCGGTGCCGGAGCAACTCAAATCGCTCGAAGCCAAAGGGGG
>CAZDMM010000186.1:10639-10893 GCA_964505845.1 uncultured Caldilineaceae bacterium | reverse complement strand
CGCAAACACATATAAAGTTGGGCAAAAGTTGCACCGCAGATGCCTTCTTGGGGTTAAGGAGGCGAGAAGCAAAAAATTGGGGCGCCCTCATTTTTAGGGAGTATATCACCCTACTCTTTAGACAGTTTCTTAAAGGCCGGCTATTCAGGCCGGATATTTGACTCGGGCCATCAGTTCGGCCAGGCTGTCTTCATAGGGCGGGTAAGCAATGCCGACCTCGGTGATGATGGCGGTGATATATTTGGCCGGGGTCA
>CAZDMM010000186.1:0-10629 GCA_964505845.1 uncultured Caldilineaceae bacterium | reverse complement strand
GTCACATCGAAGGCAAAGTTAAGCACGGCTGTATCGTCAGGGGTGATCTGACAGTCACCGACATGGGTAATTTCATGCGGGTCGCGCACCTCAATAGGAATCTCGTCGCCGCTTTGGAGCGACATATCAATGGTGCTGGTGGGCGCGGCCACGTAAAACGGCACGCCGTGCGCCTGTGCGGCCAGGGCCAGGTTATAGGTGCCGATTTTGTTGGCCGTATCGCCGTTGGCCGCCACCCGGTCACAGCCAACCACACACAGATCAATCCCCACCGTGCGCATCAGATGCCCCGACGCGCCGTCCACAATGACTGTATGAGGAATGTTCAACTGCTTTAACTCCCAGGCCGACAGGCGCGCCCCTTGCAAGCGCGGCCGGGTCTCATCCAGATAAGCATGCACCAGTTTGCCGGCTTCGTGAGCAATGCGGATGATGCCCAGGGCCGTGCCATACTCAACCGCCGCCAGCGTGCCGGTATTGCAGTGATGCAAAATTTTGGCCGGGTCGGGAATCAACGGCAGAGCGTTAGCGCCCATGGCTTTGTTCGTTTGAATATCTGCGGCGTAGATCGCGTGGGCTTCGGCCATGACCACCTCGCGAATAGCGCCGGCGCTCTGCAGGGCCGGATTGGCGGCCTGTTTCATCACTCGATCAATGGCCCAGAACAGGTTGACGGCGGTAGGGCGAGATTTGCGCAGGATCTCAGCCGCCTGGTTCAGTTCGGCCCGGAGGGCGGCGGCATCGAGAGCCTGGCTGTGGTAGGCGGCCAGGGCCATACCGTAAGCCGCCGCCGCGCCGATGGCCGGCGCGCCCCGCGTCACCATCGCGGTGATGGCCTGGGCTACCTCCTGGTAATCGCGGTACTCCAGGTAACGGGTCTCCTGGGGCAGAACCCGCTGATCCAGCAGGCGCAGCACGCCTTCTTTCCACTCTATATTGGTAAAGTGACTCATCGTCTCTTCTCCGGGTATAAACCAAAAATCCCTTCTTCCGAAGCCGGGCAAAGGCCGCGTTCGGTAATCAGGCCGGTCACCAGGCGGGCCGGGGTGACATCAAAAGCATAGTTGGCGGCGGGGCTGTCGGCCGGCGTCAGCAGCACCGATTTGATCTCGCCCTCATGCCAGCCGCCGATGTATTTCACCTCCGTCGCATCGCGCTGCTCGATGGGGATTTCTTTGACCCCATCCCTCATTTTCCAATCAAAGGTAGAGGAGGGCAGGGCCACGTAGAAGGGAACGTTGTTATCTTTGGCGGCCAGGGCTTTGAGGTAAGTGCCGATTTTGTTGGCCACGTCGCCGGTGTAGAGGGTGCGGTCGGTGCCGGTGATGACCATGTCTACCAGGCCGTGCTGCATGAGGTGGCCACCGACATTGTCGGCAATGACGGTGTGCGGCACGCCGTGCTGGTTCAGTTCCCAGGCCGTCAGTCGAGCCCCCTGGTTTTGCGGGCGGGTTTCATCCACCCACACATGCACTTTGATGCCCTGGTCAAAGGCGGCGTAGATGGGCGCGGTGGCGGTGCCATAATCTACAAAGGCCAGCCAACCGGCGTTGCAGTGGGTCAGGATATTGACGGTATCGCCCTGTTTGCGCTGGCTGATCTCCCGGATAATGGCCTGCCCGTGCTGGCCGATGCGGCGGCAAAATTCGGCGTCCTCATCGGCGATGGTTTGGGCCATGCGCAAGGCCGTTTCAATTTTTTCCTCAAGGTCATCCCCGGCGGTTCTGATCGCTTCAAGCTGGCGTTCCACCGCCCATTCCAAATTGACGGCGGTGGGCCGGGTAGCTTTGAGCTTTTCACCGGCGGCAACCAGGCTGGACATAAAAGCGGCGGTGGAACCACGAGGCGCGTGCAGGGCGGCCAGGTACATGCCATAGCCGGCCGTCGCGCCGATCAGGCCCGCGCCGCGCACATGCATCTCTTTGATGGCGCGGGCCACCTCGTCCACGTTAGCCAGGTCTTCAATCACAAATTGGTGGGGCAGCAGGCGCTGCTCAATGATCTGCACCACCTGGGGGTTATCTTCCTTAAGCCAGATGGTGCGATAATGTTTACCGTAGACGTTCATATAAAATTATTCCCTTGAGTTTAACTAATCTCACCGCCGGGGTACTTTTCACCCCAACGCCCGGTTTGGCCAGGTTATTCTAGCATGCCTTTGAGCATCTTGACAACCCCAGGGACGGTGGAGCGCGCCTTGTTCAAAGTTATTCAAACCTTCCCGGAAGCTCCAAATAAGGATAGTCTCAGTAGATCACAGATTCAAGCTCTGGGGGGTCTGCCCATAGAGGGCCTTTGGCTCAGGCCCCCGAACGCCGGTCTAAAACTGGCTCGGAGCAACTAAATTGTGGTCTTCCAGCCATCCAATCTCCCCAATTACCGAATTTGGTTGTCGAAAACCATTATCAAGGAAACTTGGCCCTCGATTTGATGACAAATCTCACTAAAATGCAGTTCCAAATTTGCTAAAATGAGTAGGGGGGCATTGTTGTTGATAGTGGTCCAGGGTTTTGAAGCCAGGCCCTGGTTGTCCTGAGTTGTCCAATTCGCCTTTTTCACTTCTCATAAAAGAGTAAAAGATGTATGAGCAACCAGCCTAAACTCAGCCGATTTGCCCACCTCCCTTTAAGGACCGTGCTTATTGGGCCGTTTGTTACCCTCACGGTGCTGCTGGTGGGGCTGGTGGGGTACCTTTCCTTTCGCAACGGCCAGCAAGCGGTCAATGAGGTGGCACAGCAACTCCGGGCCGAAATCACCGCCCGCATCGAGAGTCATGTGCGCACCTTTCTGGACACGCCCCTCCACATCAACCGGCTCAATGCCGACGCTCTCCGCCAGGGTTGGCTGGTGGCCACTGATCCCGCTGCCCTGGAGCAGCACCTGTGGAAACAAATCCAAAATTTCGACTCCGTCAGCAGCATCTATTTTGCCAATCCGGCCGGTGGGTTGGTTGACGCCGGCCGCGAGGGGGTGCAGGACAGGCTGTATATCATGGCTACCGAGGATTTAAAACCGGGGCCGCTCCACAAGTATGCCACCGACCAAACCGGCCAGCGCACTTATCTGCAGGCTACCGTGCCCAAGTTTGACGCCCGTACCCGCCCCTGGTACACCGCTGCGCTCAACCATAACGGCCCGGCCTGGAGCGAGCCTTATATCCTCTCCACAGGGCAGGATTTGGCCATAGCCGCCAGCCGTCCGGTGTATGATGACCAACAAAAACTGTTGGGCGTGGTCTCGGTAGATATTTTTCTCACCCGGTTGAGCGATTTTTTGAGAAGCTTGTCCATTGGAAAAAGCGGCCAGAGTTTTATAATAGAACGATCCGGCTTGCTGATTGCCTCCTCCACCACCGAAAAACCAGTTACCGCAGCCAATGGCAAAGCCCGGCTGCACGCTGCCCAAAGCGCCAGCCCGCTCATCCGGGCTGCCGACAAAGCCCTGAGCGGACAATTTGGCTCCTACGACCACCTTACGGTTAAACAGCAACTTGAATTTGAACTGGAGGGCCAACGCCACTTTGTCAATATAACCCCGCTTCAGACTCAAAATGGCATTGACTGGCTCATTGTGGTCATTGTGCCGGAGTCAGATTTTATGGCTCACCTCAAGGCCAATAATTTTATTACGGCGGCTCTCAGCGTGCTGGCTCTGCTCACAACCATCATCCTGGGATTTGTGGCCGCCGCTTGGATCACCCGGCCCGTTTCACAGCTTAAAGTTGCGGCCCAAAACCTGGTAAAAGGGAAGTGGCAGCCCGTGCCCAGCGCCGGCAGAATTGATGAAATCAAGGATTTAACCCACTCCTTTAACCACATGGCCGGACAGTTGCAGCAAACTTTGGCCAGCCTGACGGCCGAAATTTCTACCCGCCAGGCCATGGAAGCCAGGCAGCGAGAGCTGCTGGCCGAGCGAGAAAGGCTGGTACAGCGCATGCAGCTCATCCTTGAGCGCATGCCCCTGGGCTGCATCGTCAATGATCCGGATTTTCGGGTGACGTACTGGAACCCGGCCGCCGAGCGCATCTTTGGCTTTAGCGCCGTCGAGGTGCTGGGCAAATTGCCCTATGAAACCTCTATTCCATCCCAGGCCAAACCTTATGTGGAAATGATCCAGCAGCGCATGGCCCAGGGTGATTTGAATACCCACACCGAAAATAAAAACCTCACCAAAGATGGGCGCACCATCTTTTGCCAATGGCATAATACCCCACTCTTTGAAGCTGATGGGGCCTTTGTGGGCTACCTGACGATGGTTCAGGACATCACCGAGCGCAAACAGGCCGAAGAAACCCTGCGCCGTTATGAGCATATCGTCGCCGCTACCCCGGATTTAATGGCGATTATAGATCGGAACTACATCTATCTCATCGTCAACCAGCCTTATGTAACTTTCACCCGCAAACCTTACGATCAGATTGTTGGGCACACTGTAGCCCAAGTGATGGGCCAGGCAGTGTTCGAAACCATCAAGCCCTACCTGGATCGCGCTTTGGCCGGAGAAGCGATCCAGTACGAAACCTGGCTCGACTATCCCTCGGTGGGACGCCGCTTTGTGAGTTTAACTTATTCACCCTATCGAGAAACGGATGAGCAGATTGCCGGCCTGGTGGTCAGCCGCCGTGATCTCACCGACCTCAATTTGCTGCAAGAACGCCTGGGCGAAGCCCAAAAGATGGAAGCCGTAGGCCAACTGGCGGCCGGAATGGCCCACCATTACAATAGCATGCTCACCGCCATTATCGGCTTTACCTCAATCTCCCTGCACACACTGCCGCCCGATGACCCCATCGCCAAGAATCTAAACCGGGTCTTGACAACGGCAGAACGAGCGGCGGTTCTGGTGCGGCAACTGCTGGCTTTTGCCCGTAAGCAGCTCCTCCGGCCTAAAACCGTCAGCCTCAATGAACTGGTGCTCAACCTCAAAGGTGAGCTGGATCGTCTGGCGGCCGGCTCAATTGAACTCCGCCTGGCGCTGGCTCCAGACCTGGGCTTGGTTAACATGGACCCCGGCCAGTTTGAGCATCTTCTACTCAGCCTGGTCGCTAACGCCTGCGACGCCATGCCCCACGGCGGACGCCTGACCCTGACCACCGCCAACGTAAGCCTGGACTCCGCTGAAGCCGGCTCCTACCAACTCAGCGCCGGGGAGTACATTCTTTTGACGGTACAAGATACCGGCATTGGCTTGACAGAGGAGGTCAAAGTTCATCTGTTTGAACCTTTCTTCACCACCAAAGAGGTTGGCCAGGGGACAGGCCTGGGGTTACCCATGTCTTTTGGCATTGCCAAACAGCACGGCGGCCATTTGCTGGCCACGGGCCAGCCGGGACAGGGCGCCGCTTTTCAAGTGTATCTACCCCGCGTGAAAGCGCCGGCCCCTCCGGTCACCCAACCGGCGGCAGCCAGTCTGCCCTCGGGAACCGAAACCATTCTCCTGGTTGAAGAGGAACCGGCGGTGCGTGACCTGGTAGCCCAAATCCTGAGCCGGCAGGGGTATACCGTGCTCAAAGCCGCCGACGGCGAGGCCGCCTTGCAGCTTATGGGCGCTCAAGCCGGGCATGCGCCCCAGCTTTTATTGACCAACATGATGGCGCCCGGTTTGAGTGGTTATCGGCTGGCCGAACGCCTGCAGGCCGGCTGTCCAGGTCTGAAAGTGCTGTTTTTCATTGAGCCAACAGGCGAGGGATTCCCAGAGTCAAACCGGCCGGACATCGCCTTTTTGGCCAAGCCCTTTAAGCCGTCCACCCTGGCTCAAAAGGTTCGGGCGGTTCTGGCTACCGGCCCATCGCCGGCCGCCGGTTAAACCAGGGCCAATCGCGCGGGCGCATAGTTGCCTTTAAGAAATTAATTCGGTACGATAAGCTGCAAATTCCAAAAATCAAAAAAATCTAGTAGATCCAATTTATGTCGCCCCGAGCCGGCCTGCAACCGGCGTCCGAGCCAGGAACTTGGATCTACTGAATCTAACTAACTGGAGCAAAAGAATGGCTATTGGTAAACTAATTCGCATGAACCGGCTTTTTGCGCACCCTTCGGGCCGGCTCTGTTCCATCGCGGTGGATCACCTGATGGGCTACCAGGAAGGGTTGCCCCAGGGATTGCGGCAAATTCAGCCCACCCTGGCGGCCATTGCCGCCGCCCGGCCCGACGCCGTGACCATGCACAAAGGCATGGCTACCTCGGCCTGGCTACCTTACGCCGGAAAGATTCCCTTGATTGTGCAAAGTATTTTGTGCCGTTATGATGATACCGCCTATGAGGTCGTCGTTACCCCGGAAGAAGCGGTGCGGCTGGGGGCCGACGCTATCGCCATAGTGGTTTATGTGCGCGGCCGCACCGAGGGCGCCTACCTGCGGGTGGCCGCCGACCAGGTGCGCGAGGCGGCTCGCTTTGACCTGCCGGTGATTTGCCACATTTACCCTCGTGATGTTAACCACGGGCTGCAGATCTCCTACACCCCAGAAGATATTGCCTGGGCTGTGCGCTGCGCCGCCGAGATGGGCATTGACGTGGTCAAGGTTCCCTACTGCGGCGACGTTCAGGCTTATGCCCAAATTGTGGCCGATTGCCCGGCGCCGGTGGTAGCCGCCGGAGGCCCCCAAGCCGGCAGCCTCCAAGCCGCCCTGGAGATGATGGGCGAAGTGGTGCAGAGCGGCGCGGTTGGCGCTACCATCGGCCGCAACGTCTGGGGGTTTGAAAATATCACGGCGGCGGTGCGGGCCTTCAAAGCCGTTATCCACGATGGCAAATCCGCCCCAGAAGCCATGCGCCTGGCCGGCCTATGAGTCCTGGCCGGGATATTCTTGGCCTGGGGGTAGTTACGGTTGACGACCTGTTGTACGTGGCCCACTACCCCCAGCCGGATACCAAGCTGCCCGTTCAGGCCAGGCGGCGCCAGGGCGGCGGGTTAACCGCTACCGCCCTGGTGGCCGCCGCCCGCCTGGGCGCGTCTACCGCTTACGCCGCTGTTTTAGGCGATGATGAACTCTCTCGTTTCACCCTTCAGGAATTGGAGCGAGAAGGGGTAGACTGCTCGCCGGTGCGGCGGCTGGCCGGAGCGCGGCCCTACCACTCTCTCATCATCGTAGACCAATCCAGCGGCCAGCGTACCATCCTTTACTCAGATGAGGGGGTAGTGCGCTACCGGCCCGAAGATGTCAGCGAAGCTTTACTGGCCGATTGCCGGGTGTTGTTGGTGGATAACCGGGAGGTGCTGGCCGCCTTGCGGGCCGTGGAAATAGCCCAGGCCCTGGGGATTCCGGTCGTCGCCGATATTGAGCCGGAACTTGAACCGGAAGCGCCGGAACTGATGCGCCAGGTAGACCATCTCATCATTAGCCTGAAATTTGCCATGCAGGTCACCGGCGAAACCCGGCCAGAACAGATTATCGCCGCTTTGATGACCGGCCGGCGGGCCTGCTGCGTGATTACCGCCGGTGAGCGAGGCGGCTGGTACGCCGAAAAGGGGCAGCCGGTGCGCCACTTTCCGGCCTTTCCGGTGCAGGCGGTTGACACCACCGGCTGCGGCGATGTGGTCCACGGGGCTTATGCCGCTTGCCTGGCGCAGGGGCAAAACATTCCGGCCGCCATCCGGCTGGCTTCGGCGGCGGCAGCCCTTAAAGCCACCCAGCCGGGCGGACGCAGCGGCATCCCTACCAGGGCCGCCGTAGAGCGTTTTTTATCGTTACACTAACCTTAAAGTCCGGCTCGCCTAACTGGCCCAATTTCTGGGGTAGACCCGTATCAATCAGCCAGGAAGCCCTCTCTAACCGGTTTGACACCTTCCTAACTTATGTTATACTGCCAGCAAACGGTTGCGCAACCGTTTGCTCCGTCCGTTTTTCTACCATTTAAGTCCAACGCGCTACCAAAAGCAGGGAACTTTTTACCATCAAGGAGTCAAGCTATGGCAAGTCAAACGCAACAAATCAACCAAGCCCTGGAAGCCGGCCAGGGGATTCTCCGGCTGGCCCCCAACTGGGTGCCTCGCTCTTTCTGTATCCCCGGCAAACGCCTCAAACTGCACCCCAACGATTACTACGCCTTCGGGGCCAATCGCGGCGGCATTGACGAACGCTGGTTCTCTTCAACCACCAAGGCCGACAACGGCCCGCTGACCACCCCTGACGAGGGCCTCAGCTACGTCGTCGCCGGCAGCGCCGACCAGCCGCAGAAGATTCTTTTTAAGGATGTGGTAGACGAGCTAGGGGCCAAACTGCTGGGCGAGCGGCTGTGGGACAAGTACCACGCCTGGCCCATGTACTCCAAGTTCTTCGACAACCAGGGGCCGCTGCCCCACCACCTGCACCAGATGGAGCAGCACGCCCGGCTGGTCGGCATGCAGCCCAAGCCCGAAGCCTACTACTTCCCGCCCCAGGCCAACAACCACGGCGGCGACTTTCCCTATACCTTCTTTGGCTTTGAGCCGGGCACGACCAAAGAGCAGGTGCGCCGCTGCCTGGAAATCTGGAACCAGGGCGATAACCACATCACCGACCTCTCTCGCGCCTACCGGCTGGAGTTGGGCGCGGGTTGGTTTGTGCCCGCCGGGCTGCTGCACGCGCCGGGCAGCCTATGCACTTACGAGCCGCAGTGGGCCAGCGACGTTTTTGCCATGTACCAATCCCTGGTCAACGATGTGCCCATTGACTGGTCGCTGCTGGTTAAAAATGTGCCCGCCGACAAACAGCAGGATTTGGACTTTATCATCTCCCTGCTCGACTGGGAGGCCAACGTCGTCCCCGATGTCAAGGAGCACTACTTCCGCCCGCCCGTGCCGGTCAAGCCTGTGGCCGAAATGGAGGCCGAAGGTTACATCGAAAAGTGGATCACCTACGGCAACGAGTACGTGGCCGCCAAAGAGCTGACCGTGCTGCCCGGCCGTACCGTCACCGTGCGTGATCCCGGCCCCTACGGCCTGATTATGATGCAGGGGCACGGCAGCATGGGCATCTGGCCCATTGAAACCCCGGCCTTGATCCGCTTTGGGCAGCTCACCCACGACGAGTACTTTGTCTCAGCCGGGGCGGCCGCCGAAGGCGTCACCATCCACAACCCCAGCGCCGCCGACCCGATTGTGATGCTCAAGCACTTTGGCCCCACCCCCGAAGCGCCGAAAAAGTAGTTTAAGAGGAAATATGGCAACACTTTTCGGAACAACTTATACCCGCGCCGAACTGCTGCAGCACGTCGGCGACATCAGCCAATTGGCCGGGGTGCGCCTGGGCGAGTTGGGGGATGGTTTTGAACGCGGCTTGCGCGTGGCCGATGTCCGCACCGGCAGCGGGCTGACCTTTACCGTGCTGCTGGACCGCGGCCTGGATATTGGCTGGGCCAGCTTTGGCGGCGCATCGCTTTCCTGGCGCTCCCCCACCACCGCCATCGGCCCGGCTTACTACGAGCCGGCCGGCCTGGGCTGGCTGCGCGGCTTTCACGGTGGGCTGGTCAACACCTGCGGGCTAACCTACTTTGGCGCGCCGGGCGCTGACGAAGGCCAGGCGCTGGGGCTGCATGGCCGGGCCTCTTACACCCCGGCCAGCCACATCGCTTACGGCGGCGACTGGCGCGGCGACGAGTACGAGCTGTGGCTGAGCGGCCAACTGCGCGAAGCGGTCGTCTTTGGCGAAAATTTGACCCTACGCCGGCGCATAACCGCCCGCCTGGGCGAGTCGCGCCTGTTTATCGAAGATACCGTCACCAACGAAGGCTACCAGAGCACGCCCCACATGCAGTTGTATCACTGCAATTTTGGGTTCCCGCTCGTCAGCCCGGAGACGGAGCTGCTCAGCGCCTCGGCCGAGGTCAAACCGCGAGACGAGGTTGCCGCGGCCGGGCTGACCGGGTACAATCACTTCCAGCCGCCCACACCGGGCTATGAGGAGCAGGTATTTTACCACCACCTCAAAGCCGACGCCGGGGGCTATGCCCAGGCCGCCCTGGTTAACCGGGCTTTTGGCGGCGGGCAGGGCTTGGGCGCTTATGTTCGCTTTGCCCTGGCCGAGCTGCCCTACCTGGTGCAGTGGAAGATGATGGGCCAGGGAACCTATGTCTGCGGCCTGGAGCCGGCCACCAACTGGGTTCAGGGCCGGGCCAAAGAGCGGGCCGAAGGCCGGCTGCGCTTCCTGGAGCCGGGCGAAACTCGCCGCTACCGGCTCGAAATCGGCGTGTTGGCTTCCCAAGCCGAAATTGAGGCGTTTACGGCCCAATTGCCCAAGTAGCACATGGCTGATGGCGGATAGCAAAGGGTAGATCGTGGGGGGAGAATCAAAAGTGCCGTTCCGCTTTGAAAGTTTGAAAATTTGGCACTTAGCCAGAGCCTACGCCACAAAAGTCTATGCGGTTACCGCAAAATTTCCTCGAAAGGAGGATTATGGCCTGACCTCGCAGATGAATCGCACCCTTAACTCAATTAGCCTCAATATTGCCGAAGGCTCAGCCAAGCACAGCAATCAAGGGTTCAGATATCACCTCGAAATTGCTACAGGCTCTACCTTTGAGGTCGTTAGCGGCGCATTCTTAGCTTTAGACCGGGGTTATATTTCCCAGGCCAAACAGCATGAACTCTATGAAGCCGGTGAACAACTTGCCAAAAGCATCAATAAACATTATCGGGATTAAGGTGACAGGC
>CAZDMM010000185.1:0-10900 GCA_964505845.1 uncultured Caldilineaceae bacterium | reverse complement strand
CGTTCCCCTGTTGGGCGATGTTGCTATTTACACTTCTCTCCTCTGGGGAATTTTGACCCGGTTGATTCCCTGGGTGTTGATGTATTTTGTATTTTTACTCCTGTACTGGTGGATCCCCAACACGAAAGTCAAATGGTCCGAAGCCAACTGGGGCGCTTTAATGGCCGCCTCGGCCTGGGAAGTTAATCGAGCCGGCTTCGTCTGGTATTTGAACAGTGGGCTGGCCCGATACCAGTTGGTCTACGGCTCGATTGGCGCGCTGGTAGCCTTGATGTTATGGATTTATTTGAGCAGTGTGATTGCCATTTTTGGGGCACACTTGAGCGCGTCTATCGCCCATCACACCCGGCCCAAAAACGAAAAAAAAGGTCTGGCGAGTTACCAGACCTACCTCAAACCCTAAATTCTGGATAGTGGTAAAATTGTAAGGGATGGTTTTAGAGTCCAAAGCTGAGCTTTGGGACTCCATTACTTACTTCGCACCATCAAATTCTGAAATAATCTTACATGATCTGGCCCGATTTGGCCTTGACGAAGTACCCCTGACAGGCTTCCTCGATCAGCGCCGGGGTCATATGCAGCGGCTCATTAGCGTATTCGCATAAAACCTTTACCGCTTTCAAAATATCACGGGGGTGAACCGATTGCAGGGGTTTGCCCGTTGTTCGATACCACTCGGTGAGAAAATAGAGAAACGACTCCCGGTCAACGGGCATGGGAAAACCTAAGGTCTGAGCCTGGTTCTCAAAGATTTGATAAAACATCTTTTCATCAGGCCCAAATACGCCCACCTTGATCTGGATGCGGCGCAGAAAGGCTCCGTCCACCAGGTCGTCCGGGTCCAGGTTGGTGCTGAACACCAGCAACTGCTTAAACGGTATCTGGAAGGTCATGCCGGAATTGAGGCGCAAAAAGTCAATTCGGGTTTCCAGGGGTACAATCCAACGGTTTAAGAGCTGGGTTGGGCTAATCTGTTGGCGGCCAAAGTCGTCAATGAGGAACATGCCTCCATTGGCTTTCAACTGTAGAGGCGCTTCGTAGAATTTGGCCACCGGCTCATACCGCAGGTCCAGATGTTCCATGGTTAATTCGCCGCCGACCATAACCCCTGGCCGCTGGAACAGTCCCCAGCGATTATCCGCTCCACCCCGCTCGTCGGTGCTGAATTTGTGAATCAGGCTGTCGTAAATCTGAATAATTGCCCCGCCGATGGTAATGGCGTAGGGCATCCAGATTGGCTCGCCGCCGCCCAGCATTTTGGCAATGGCTTCAGAGATCGTCGTTTTACCATTACCCGGCGGGCCGTACAAAAAGAGCGAGCTGCCGGCATTAACCGCCGGACCAATTTTGCGGTCAAAATCCTTGGGTAAAATGAGATGGCTTAAGGCTTGTTGAACCTGGGGTCGTGTTAGTTTTTCAATGGTGGCCTGCGCCAAAACGGATTTGGTGTACTTCTCCAACGGCACCGGCGTCGGGCCGACATACTGGGTCCGCTCAAAAGCCTCCTTGGCCCTGTTCCGTCCGCCATCGGTGAGACTGTAAACATAGCCGCGCCGGCCCAGGCTGCCCACAGCTTTGGCCACTTCTAACATGTGTTCCTGCTGCATCCAGGCTAATAAGTCATCAATAATCCGGTAGGGAAGTTTAACGACCTCTTCGGCATGGGTGGCGCTAACCTCACCCTCGTTGTACGTCAAGCGCAAAAGGATATCAACTACCATACCCTGGTTAATATCCAAATCATCTAGCGAAGCCGGGGGGGTCAAGAGTTCGGCCATCCCCTTAAAGCGCTGAATGCTGGGTGCAGTCAACTGCGCCGTGCTTGAGAGGGGTCGTTGTGGCGATATTGTTGCTGTATTGGACAATTGCTTCAAAGTTCCAGTCGTAGCCATTAGCTGTTTCTCCAACGATAAGTTATATGCAATTTAAATTGTGGGGGGCAGCTTAAAATCATAATCCAGGTTAATTATACTAAAGGCTTCTTAAATTGTCGAGATTTTCTGTTAAGGTTAAGGTACTATTGATCCTTAATAGTCATCGAAAAACAACTCCGACCCTGTTGAGGGAGGATTGGCCTGACCGGAGCTTCAGTACCCTCACGGGCACGCAGCTCTCATCTCTAGAAGTTAAACTACTTTTAGCAGAATTGCCAGAGGACAAAAGTGCCAGTTGGCTAGAAATTTAGCCAGCAGAACCAAAACTACAACAAATAACGTATTGACATTTGCTTACTTTTGGAGTAAAATGAGTGTGTACTCACTCAGATGAGTGACCACTCACATCACCGAAAGCACAGTTAAGCGGCATATCTACAACATTTTCACCAAATTGAATGTACACAACCGTACTGAGGCTGCCCTATGGGCGCATCATCTTATCTTTGACCCGGAGCCAACCCATGTTTGATCCAACTGTAGACCTAAAAGAACAAATGGTCGAACACCGGCGCACTCAGATTTTGCTGGGTGCGGCTAAAGTGTTTGCCGAAAAAGGGTATCACAAAGCCACCACTAAAGAGATTGCTCAAGCGGCTGGCGTATCCGAGGGTACGATTTACAACTACTTCGACAACAAACGCGAGTTGTTATTAGCCATGATTGAACTGCTGGCCCTGCAATCTCTCAAAAGCATCATCAACACGCAGCCGCCCGCTGACCCTAAAGAGTTTATCACCCTCATTCTCCGCGACCGTTATCAACTGGCTCAGGAACGCGGTTACCTGATTATGCCCATCCTGGCCGAAATGTTTACCGATGCAGAGCTGCGCCAGGAGGTTTATCAAAAACTGGCTATGCCGGTCGCCGGTTTCCTGGAGCGATATATCCAGACCCACATTGACTCCGGCATGTTTCGCCCGGTTAATCCGGTAATTGCGACCCGCGTTTTTATTGGCTCTATCGTCGTAAACTTTGCCATGAAACTGGCTAACCTTGATGCCAGGTATGAAGATATCTCGCCCGATGCCCTGATCGAGGAATTAGCCTCTCTCTTTGTGGGGATGCTTTTAAATCCAGAGCGAGCCGATGAGAATAAGAAGTGAGATCCGAGAGAGGGCTTAACTTGAATTTCTTCTGGCAGGGTGTTGGATTATGTTTCGCAGAATCTTTAGTTTAATCCGCAAAGAATTTATCCATGTCATCCGTGATCCGCGCACGCTGGCGATCATGATTGTCATGCCCATCCTCATGCTGATCCTCCTGGGCTACGCCGCCACCACCGATGTGGAATCGCTGCGCACCGCCGTTTACGATGCCGACAAAACCCCGCAGAGCCGCGAGCTGATTGCCGCTTACCAGGCCTCCGATTACTTTGATATTGTGCGGTACGTTGAGCGGGAAGAGGAGCTGCGCTATCTGATTGATCACAATGATGTCCGCAGCGCCTTGATTATTCCGGCCGGCTACGGTCGAGAGCTGGCCGCCCACCAGCGCCCCGACGTCGCCTTTCTGGTGGATGGCTCTGACCCCAGCGTGGCCCGCACCGTTTTTGCCGCCTCGCAGCAGGTAGGCCAGGCGGTCTCCATGAAAGTTCTGGAAAACCAGTTGGCTTTGCTCGGCCCACTACCGGGCGTCGAGGTGCGGCCCCGTGTCTGGTACAACCCCAACCTGGAAAGCTCTCACTTCATGATTCCCGGAACCATCGTGATGATCCTGTTCCTGTTTACCACCCTCTTTACCGCCACCTCCATCGTCCGCGAGCGAGAGCTGGGCACCATCGAACAGCTCATTGTCACGCCTATCCGGCCCATCGAATTGGTGGTGGCCAAAGTGCTGCCCTATATCCTGGTCTCCTTCTTCGTCATCATCGAGGTGCTGGCCCTGGGGGTGTTGATCTTTGGCGTGCCGGTTAACGGCAGCATCGCCCTGCTGTTGGGCCTGTGCAGTCTGTTTCTGGTCACGGCTTTGGGCATCGGCATCTTTATTTCCAGCGTAGCCAAAACGCAGGTGGAAGCGTTTCTGATGACCTTTGCCACCATCATGCCCACCGTCTTCCTGAGCGGCTTTGTGTTTCCCCTGGAGGCCATGCCCTGGCCGTTGCAGCTTCTCAGCTACATCATCCCGGCCAAATATGGCATGATTATCGTCCGCAGCATCATCCTCAAAGGAGTTGGATTGGAAATTTTGATGGACCAGGTGATCGCCATCCTGATCTTTGCCGCCCTTATCGTCACCCTGGCCGCCACCCGCTTTAAGAAAAAATTGGGCTAAAAACTCATTTACGATTTTGGATTTACGATTTACGATTGGCTGATCCAATTCACCATGTAAATCCAAAATCCAAAATCTAAAATCGTAAATCGGTTCCTATGTTACTCAGACTTTTAAATTTGGTCTACAAAGAATTTATCCACATCCGGCGCGACCCGCGCACCCTCTTCATCATGATTGTCATGCCGCTGGTCATGCTGGTTTTGCTGGGCTACGCCGCCACCACCGACATCGAGCACCTGCGCATCGCCGTTTATGATGGCGACAAAAGCGCCCAGAGCCGCAGTTTGATCGAAGCCTACCGGGCCTCTAACTCGTTCGACATCGTGCAGTACGTCTCCAGCGAGGACGACCTGGTTTATCTGCTTGACCACAGCGACGTGCGCGGGGCGCTGGTGATCCCGGCCGATTACGGCCGGCAAATGGCCGCCCAGCAAAAAACCGAGGTGGCCTTTTTGATTGACGGCTCCGACGCCACCGCCGCTAACACCGTTTTTTCGGCCTCGCAAAATGTGGGCCAGGCGGTCACGGTCAAACTCATCGAGCAAAAACTGGGCGCCCCCGTTGACCGCATGCCGGGCGTTGAGGTGCGGCCCCGCGTCTGGTACAACCCCAACCTGGAAAGCGCCTATTTTATGATCCCCGGCATGATCGTGCTGGTGCTCTTTATTTTTACCATTCTCTTTACCGCTACGGCCATCGTCCGTGAGCGCGAGCTGGGCACCATTGAACAACTGATTGTCACCCCCATCCGGCCTATTGAGCTGATAGTGGCCAAAGTGCTGCCCTACGTGGTGATTTCATTCGTGGTCGTCATCGAAGTGCTGGTCATGGGCGTGCTGCTCTTTGGTATCCCGATTCAGGGCAGCATCCCCCTGCTGTTGGGGCTGGCCGCCCTGTTCCTGCTGACCTCCCTGGGGCTGGGCATCCTGGTTTCCAGTGTGGCGACCACCCAGCAAGAAGCCCTGCTCATGACCTTTGCCACCGCCCTGCCGACGGTTTACCTGAGCGGCTTTCTCTTTCCCATCGAGGCCATGCCGCACTGGCTGCAGCTTGTCACCTATCTTATCCCGGCCCGCTACGCCATGGTCATCATGCGCGGCATCATCTTGAAAGGCGTCGGGCTGGAGATTCTGGCCGAACAGATCGCCGCCGTGCTAATTTTCAGCACGGTCGTAGTCGTCCTGGCGGCGACCCGCTTTAAGAAAAAGTTGGAATAGAAATGAACAACAACGACCTCATCATCAAAACCGAAAATCTGACCCGGCATTTCGGCTCTATCGTGGCCGTAGATGGGTTGAATTTAGAGGTCAAAAAAGGCGAAATCTTTGGCCTGGTCGGGCCGGACGGGGCCGGCAAAACCACCACCATCCGCATGCTGGCCGCTATTATGGACCCGACCGGCGGCCGGGCCACCATCGCCGGCTTTGACCTGCGCCAACAGGCCGAGGAAATCAAAAAACACATCGGCTACATGGCCCAACAGTTTGCCCTGTACGGCGATCTGAGCGTGCTGGAAAACCTCACCTTTTTTGCCGATGTGTACGGCGTGGCCGGCAAAGTGCGGCGGGAACGCATCGAGCGGCTGCTCAACTTTGCCCGGCTGGCCGAATTTACCCACCGCCGGGCGGGGCAGCTTTCCGGCGGGATGAAGAAAAAGCTGGGCCTGGCCTGCGCCTTGATCCACGCCCCGGCGATTCTCTACCTGGACGAGCCGACCACCGGCGTTGACCCGGTCTCCCGGCGCGAGTTCTGGGACATCCTGGCCGGGCTGCACTCGGAGCAGACCACTATCCTGGTCAACACACCCTACATGGACGAGGCCGAGCGCTGCTCGCGGGTGGGGCTGATGTACCAGGGCCGCCTGATCGAACAGGGCACACCCGCCGAGATCAAGGCCCTGATCCCTGGCGAATTGGTGGAATTTAAACCGGAGGCCGGCCACCTGCACGGCGTCGGCTTGCTGCGCCGGGCCAACCAGCTTTTGGCCGGGCAGCCCGGCGTGCTGGAAATCCAAACCTACGGCGACTTGATGCACGTTTTTGTGGACAGTGTCGCCCAGCGCCGCTTGCAGATGGAAGCCGCCCTGGCCGTCGAGCGCATCAGCATGGCTAACTTCCGCCAGACCGCGCCGCGCATGGAAGAGGCGTTTATTTCGTTGATTGGGAAGCGAGAGCAACGGAGTGCGTAGTGCATGGTGCGTAGTGCGTAAACGCTTTCGCAGGCCACGCACGGCATACTACGCACCCTGGCTGCACCGTATGATTGGAAGCACACGAGATTCATCCCTAAATCTTACGGAACACGGAACACGCACCACGAATTGAAGGGTATCCAATGATTGAGCAAAGTACCAACCATAACTCCCCCGCCATCGAAGTGCTGGGCCTGACCAAAAAATTTGGCGATTTTGTGGCCGTCAATAATGTCAGCTTTGAAGTGCCCCGCGGCCAAATTTTTGGCTTTTTGGGGCCAAACGGGGCCGGCAAAACCACCACCATCCGCATGCTGCTGGGGCTGCTGACCCCGACCAGCGGCACGGCCAAAGTGGTCGGCTTTGACGTGGTTAAACAGAGCGAGGCCATGCGCCAGCGCATCGGCTATATGAGCCAGAAATTCAGCCTGTACAACGATTTGACGGTGGAAGAGAACCTCAATTTTTACGGCGGAGTTTACGGCGTGCGCGGGCGCACGCTGAAGGAACGCAAACAATACATTCTCAAAATGGCCGGCCTGGTGGGGCGAGAACGGGAGCTGACCCACAACCTGTCGGGCGGCTGGAAGCAGCGGCTGGCCCTGGGCGCAGCCATCATCCACCAGCCGGAGGCCCTCTTTTTGGACGAACCGACCGCCGGGGTGGACCCCATCTCGCGCCGGGCCTTTTGGGAGTTGATTTATGAACTGGCCGAAGGCGGCACGACCATCCTGGTCACCACCCACTACATGGACGAAGCCGAACACTGCCAGAACCTGGTCTTTATTCAGCGCGGCACGCTGGTAGCCAAAGGTTCGCCCGAAGAAATCAAGGTCAGCAAGATGAACGGCGACGTGGTTGAGATTGACTGCGACAACGCCGCCCTGGCCATCCAGGTTTTACGCGCCCTCGATGTTTTTGAAGAGGTGGCTCTCTACGGCTCGCTCATCCACGTAGTCACCGCTAACCTGGCGGCGCATCTGCCTTTAATCAAGCAGGCGCTGGCCGATAAGGGCATCACGGTTACATCTGTGGAACGGATTGCCCCCTCGCTGGAAGATGTCTTTATCTCCAGCGCCCGTGAAGCAGAGAAGGTGGTTGGAAGATAGTCAAAGGAGCAAAGTAACAAAGGAGCAAATGCCACCCTGCTACCCTGCTACTTGTCTTGGAGGTACAAAAGGTGAAACATAAACTTATTCGTCTCATCGTGATTCTATTAATTCTCAGCGCGGCCGGGGGGGGCTACTGGTATTTTAACCGGCAGCCTGAGCAGTTGGCCCGGCTGCTGCAGCAGCTTGGCCTGACCGCCTGGGCGGAAGCGGCCGGCGAAACCAGCGCCTCAGGCTTTATTGAGGCCGAAGAAGTAGCGGTCGCCGCCGAAATCAAAGGCCGCATCACCGCCATCACCGTTACAGAGGGCGATTTTGTGCAGGCCGGCCAGGTTTTGGTTGAGCTGGACACCGCCCTGCTGGATGCCGATGTGCGGCAGGCCCAGGCCAAAATCGCCACCGCCCAGGCGATGCTGGCTAAAATCGAGGCCGGAGTGCGCCCGGAAGAGATTGCCAAAGCCGAAGCCGCCGTCAAAAAGGCTGAGGCCGACGCCGCAGCGGCCCGCCTCCTCTGGCAAGATGCTATCACCCTGCGCGATAACCCGCAGGAGCTGGATATTCAAATTGACGCGGCCCGCACCAACCTCAAACTGGCCGAGCTGCAGGTTCAGCACGCCATTCCGGGTAAAGACGCCGCCGCGCTGCTGAACGAACTGCAAGCGCAGCAGGTCGCAGATATTGAGCGGGGCCGGAATATTCACATCGAAGTGCCGCACAATCCCCAGGGCTTTTCCCTGCCCAGCAATGTTGAGCTGCTGGAAGAGCTGGAGGGCGCGGCCCCCGGCGACGACATTCGCGCTCATCTTGAATTCCCCGAAGGGACCAAGCGCCAGGCTTACACCAACTGGAACCTGGCCAGCGCCGACGAGTGGCAGCGCTGGGTAGACCTCAACAGCGCCCTGGCCAGCCGAGCCGACGCCGAAACCGCCCTGAATGATTTGTTGACCCTCAGAAACGACCCGCAAGCGGCCCAGATCAAAGTGGCCCAGGCCGAAGCTGCCTATCAAAGCGCCCTGGCCCAGGTGGAGGTGGCCCAAAGCCAGGTTGAAATTCTCAAAGCCGGGGCGCGCCAGGAACAAATCGCCCTGGCCAAAGCCCAGGTGCAGCAGGCCGAGGCCAGTTTGGCCGCCCTGCAAGTGCAGCGCGACCAGCATACCCTGACCGCCCCGCTGGCCGGCTGGGTGGTTGAGCAGCCGGCGCACGAAGGCGAGATGGCCACCCCTGGCGCCACCCTGCTCACCCTGGCCGACCTCAACCGCCTGACCTTAACCGTCTACGTGAGCGAACCGAATATAGGCCGTGTGGCCCTGGGCCAGACTGTGCAGGTCTTTGTTGACGCTTTTCCGGGCCGGCCCTTTACCGGCCGCATCACCTTTATCAGCGACAAGGCCGAATTTACGCCGCGCAACATCCAGACCAAAGAGGAGCGGGTCAATACCGTTTTTGCCGTCAAAATTGAGTTAGACAATCCCGACCACCAGCTCAAACCCGGCATGCCCGCCGACGCCATTTTAGCCGAAGGGCCGGAGCTGTAGGAAGTAAGGAGTAAGGAGTCGGCAGTAGGGGAAAATCCCTACTGCCGACTCCCCTCATCAACGAGGTGAACTTATGAAACGCATCATCCCCCTCATCATTATAAACGCCGTCATCGGCGGCGGATATTGGTGGTATCGCCAGCCCCATGTTGACGCCGCCGCTCCCGCCGGCCTGGTCGGCTCCGGCGCCATTGAGGCCGAAACCATCGCCATTACCACCGAAATTGGCGGGCGCATCATCGCCCTCAAAGCCGGCGAAGGTGATGAAGTGGCCGCCGGACACATCCTGGTCGAAATAGACAAATCCAGTTTGCTGGCGCAGCAGGCTCAGTTGGAAGCGGCGCTGGCCACAGCCCAGGCCAATCTGGAACTGGCCAGCGCCCCGCCCCGGCCCGAAGATATCGCCGCCGCCGAGGCCCGGCTGGCCCAGGCCAAAGTGGCCCGCGATGGGGCCAAAACTACCTGGCAGGCGGCTCAAGCTTTGGCCGACAATCCGCACCAACTCACCGCCCAGCTCAACCAGGCTCAGGCCCGCGTGACTCAGGCCCAAACCAACCTGGAACAGGCGCAGATTGTTTTGAAACGGGCAGAAATCCAGGCCGAAGCGGCCAGCCGCAACCAGAGCAGTCACGCGGCGCTGGTGCAAAATGAGGTCGCCCAGCAGCAGCTCAAATCGGCCCAGGTGGGCTTGCGCATGGCCGAAGTCGGCCTGGCCGGGGCTAAACAGCAGGTTGAGCTTTTGCAGCACTTACGGGCTAACCCGCTGCAGCTCATCAGCCAGGCCGACGCCGCCCAGGCGGTCTACCAGCAGGCCGAAGCGGCCATTACGGTTGCGGAAGCTAACCTGGCCGCCGCCCAGGCCAAGCCCACCGCCGAAGATATCGCCGTAGCCCAGGCCCAGGTAGCCGAAGCCCAGGCTGCCCTGGCCAAAGTGCAGGTACAGTTAGATAAATTGACCCTGACCGCGCCGCGCGCCGGCCTGATCAGGCACCAACTGGTCCAACCCGGCGAGTTGGCCGCCCCCGGCGCCGTGCTGCTTGAACTGAGCGATATTGACACGGTTGACCTGATGGTTTATATCCCCGAAACCCAAATTGGCCGGGTGAAGGTGGGCCAGCCGGCGCGGGTTTATGTGGACGCCTATCCGGGGGAAGTTTTTGGCGGGACCGTCACCTTTATCAATCACGAAGCCGAGTTTACCCCGCGCAACGTCCAGACCAAAGAAGAGCGAGTCAACCTGGTCTTTGGCGTTAAAATTACCCTGGACAACCCTGACCACCGCCTCAAACCGGGCATGCCCGCCGATGCCGAATTGGCGGAAGGGGAAAGCGGAGAAGCGGTAAAGGAGCAGCCCACGCTCCGGCCAACCCTCCCGCCTTCCAATCCTCCAACCTCCCAATCTTCCCCCACCCCAACCCTCCAGCCCTCCAATCCTCCAACTCCCAAGCCTTCCCCCACCTCAACCTCCCAACCTGCTCCCACCCCAACTGCCCAGCCCTCCACCCCCCAGGCTAAAATCATCACCTGGGGCCTCAACGTGCGGAGTGGGCCGGGGGCCAGCTATCCGGTGGTGGCCCACCTGGCCCAGGGGACGACTGTACCGGTGCTTGAGGTTGACGCCGCCAGCGGTTGGCTGCGAGTGCCCCTTCCCGGCCAGCAAAGCGGCTGGATTACCGGCTCACCTACTTATGTGTCGCTCACCGGGGGTGATTGAACCTGCGCTGCATCCTCACCCTAAAAAAATACGCACCGCGTAGTAGTACACGGTGCGTATTTTCATGCGGGGTGGAATGATGCTGTGGCAATTACGCTTTCGGCATTAGCCCCTGCGCCAAGATGCACCAGGCATTCCAA
>CAZDMM010000184.1:0-10907 GCA_964505845.1 uncultured Caldilineaceae bacterium | reverse complement strand
CCCGGCCGCCGGCGGCTTCCCAATCGGCGCGGGTGGCCCGGTCGGCGGTGTGGGGATAGTAATATTCGGTGTTCATCAAGGAGAGGGTTTGGGGATGGCCCAGGTAATGGCCCTCGCCGTTGCACACTTCGTGGATAACGTCCAGCGAGAGCGACTCCTCGGTCACTTCCAGGCCGCGCACCAGCCGCATCACCTGGCCGTTGATGTCGTCGTCAATCACGTACTGCTCGTAGGCCACCGCCAGCATGGATTCCAGCATGCCGGCGGCGTGGTGGTTGTACTCGGCCCCGGCCAGGGCGGTAACGGCGGTGGTCAAGCCCTTTTCAAAACCGGCCTGGGCGTCGGGCACTTTGCTGTCGGTCAGGGCGCAGGTGTTGTAAATGGGGATGCCGTAAAAATGGGACATCTGGGCCGAGGCGGCGTTCATCAAGGCCAGCTCGGCCGAGCCGCCGGCGGTGCTGCCGGTGCGCAAATCGGCCACCAGGGGCATGCCGCCTTGCAGCACCGGGTGGCCAGGCCGCACCAACTGCACGTAGGTCAGCCCGGCCAGCTCCTCGGCGATGGTTTGCACCAGCGTGCCCACCAGCGAGGCGGGCGAGGTGGCCCCGGATTGAGGCGCCGTGACCAGCGCCGCCGGGATGCCGGCCCGGATAGCCGCCGTCAGGGTTTCGACCGTTTCGGTGGCAAAGCGCAGCGGGCTGACCACGTAGCCCAGGTTGAAGGAGAGGAAAGGCCGCTCCACAAATTTGTCCTCTCCCCCGGCGATGAAGGAGGCCATTTTTTTGATTTCGGCCACTTTGGCGGGGAAGTAGCAGCCGCCCATGACATGTTTGTTGGTGGCGCTCAGGCAGGCGTAAAAGGTGTTAACGTCAATATCCTGATTGGACAGCTCGCGGGCCACCACCGGGCGCAGGTAAAAATGGATGTTGTCCAGCGTTTCCACCAGCCGGCCGATATCGTACAGATCACGCAGGCGGGTTTCGCGGGGGCGGCCCGTTTCCAAATCCAGGATAAGGATGGCCGCCCCACCCGTGCCCAGGTGGACGCGCTTGCTGCGCAAATCCAGGTCGGTCTGGCCGTCTTTGCTGTAGAGAGTCACCCGGCGGTTGGCCTGCTTGAGGCAAGCTTCGACCAGCCCGGCCGGAATAAAAACGCGGTTGCGAGCCAGGTCAACCCGCGCCCCGGCCTGCTCAAACAGGTGGCGGCACTCCGACTCCTGGATCTCAACGCCGGTGCGCTCCAGCACGGTCAGCGCCGCTTGATGGATGCGCTGCACCTCGCTGTCGCCGAGCGGTTTGTATTGGCCGCCCATGAGTCCGGGCGGAAAAGGATTAGGGCCTTTGGTGGTACGTTCGCGCCGTTCCCGGCGGCGGGTTTCACGAGTTGTCATATTGAACCTCAATTGTTCAGTGATTGGTGGTTAGTGGTCACTGTTCACTGGCCACTGCTGACTACTGGATCGTCGTCACCAGGAAGAAGCAGCTATAATATTCTTCACCCTCGCTCAAACTCCAACTGCCGGTAAAGGGGGTGACGCCCTCATCGCTAATGGATTTGACCACCACGTCGTAATCCCCGGCGGGCACTTCGTAGGTCCCAATCGGCCCTTGCTCCGGGCAGGACTCCGGCCCTTCTCCGGTGTAGTTGGTACACTCGGCGCATGCTTCCAGCTCTTCGATGCGGGCGTCGGGGCCGCTAAAAATGATATTCAGCTTTTCCGGCGAGTCGTTTTGGATGACCACTTTGGCCGGGCCGCTGCCGCTGCCGCCCACGCTCTGCGGGGTCGGGATATTGCCGGCCCCGGCGGCTTTGGCCTCTGCCACCGAAGCGCGGGCCAGGGCAGCGGTGGCCTGCTGCGCCAGGGGCGAGTCGGCGTAATCATTCAGCAAAAGCTGGTACAGGTTGATGGCGCTGGTGGGGTCGTTACCATCTTCGTAGACCTGCCCACAGGCCAGCAACAAGGCCGGTAGCGCCGGTTCTTTAGCCGGCATCATCTCATAAGCGCGGATTAACTCAAACTTTTTGCACAAAGCGGCATCGGCCTGAGCCGCCAGCGCTTCGGACTCGCTAAACAGCATGGCTACCTGGCTGCGCACGGTTGAAGTCAGGGGTGAAAAGGGATACGCGTTTAAAAAATCGGTATACCCGGTTAAAGCTGCGCCAAAATCACCCCCGCTGTGGGTGTCAACCACCTTTTGCAATTCGTCACATTCCGCCTTTTCTGCCACCGACAGCTTGGCTGCTTCGTTGCTGTCGCCGCCCAGGCCGCCGCCATTGATGGCCTGCTCAAACAGCGGCGCGGCGGCGGCGCAGTCGCCCTTGAGGTAAGCGGCATGCCCAGCCTCATAATTGTTCTTCTGAACCGTATATTGATAAAAGTTAATCCCGGCGCACACCAGAAAAGCCAGCGCCAACACCCCCAAAATGGCGCAGCCAATGCGCCAGATGCCGGATTTCTTTTTGGCCGGAGCCGGTGTGGTAGACACAGCATCGTTTTGCGACATCAGATAAACCCTCCTTCATCTAAAATTGAATCTCTAAACACGACCGGGGCTTGCACCGAGTCGGTAGCCTCAGAAACCTGCAGCCCGCCGCCGGATACGGTGACATGTGAGCCGCAGGCCAGCGTCTCATCTCCATCCCGCACAAAAAAGGTGCGCAGCCGGGTGGTACCCTGCCGCATCACCTGTACCTGGCCCTGGGCGTCCCCGTAGCCAATATCCACCTGGGCCGAAGGCGCCAACCTTTGGGCCACCACCGGCCAGGGCAGGGCCAAAGCCTGCTCCAGCGCACGCCGCCATTCGTCTGCGGTATAATCCCGGCCCACCTGCAGGCTGCGCCCGCCCCAGGATTGGTTGCCGCCGTCAAAGCCGGCATATTTGATGAGCCAGGTCTCCCGCTCTTCCAGCAGCCGGGGCAGAAGGCCCGGCTGTAGCAGGCGCGTTTCGGGCAGACAGCGCTCCAGCACAGTCAGGGCGGCCGGCCTGGCTGCGGCAATTTGCTCCCGCACCGGCGGCAGGTGCAAGGCGGCCATCACCGCTTTGCTGTCAAGAAAAAATGTGGCCGGGTTGAGCACGGTCGCCCCCTGGGCCTGCCACTGCCCAAAATATGGCTGCCTGTCCAGGGGGAAGCAGTCAACATAACCAAACCGGAAGACAACGGCCTCACCCACCGACTCCGGCCAGGGCGTATCGTCCGGCCAGAGGAAAGGCTCAAAACCGTGCGCCCGGATGCGCCCCCACAGGTCATCATTCCAGCCCGGCGGTTTGGCCTTGATGCCGAACATGGGCGGCTGCCAGCGCCGCCCCTGGCGCACTTCGGCGGCCAGCCTGGCGATGGGGACATCGTATAACACCCGCCCACGCGCCCCCACCTGGGCCAAGGCCCGGCAAAAGGCTAACTGCTCCAAAAGAAATTCGCTCCACTGCTGCGTGCCGACCAGGAGCAGATCCCGCCCGCGCAGGATGCGGGCAAAGCTTGCCGCCACATCGGCGGGTAAATTGTAGCCCACCTGCATGGCGTGGGCAAAACCCTGGGCCGAAGGGCAAATTTCCAGCTCGGTGGCGGCCAGGTGATACGTGATACGTGAGGCGTGAGGTGAACCGCCGGGAGATGAGATGGCCCCAGTTTTCGGGTCTGCTACAATTTTGAGTTGAAAATCGGGCCGCACCGATTCAACCCGGCCCCGGCTTATGAGGCGGGGAATGTGAGCCGGGACCTTATAGGTGAACAGAGCGTCGAGGCCGCTTTTTTCTCCGGCGGGCGTGCCATACAGCCCGGTTACGGCGTCAAACAGGGCAAAGATGGCTGCGCCAATCTGAGGCAAATCAGCGGCTACGGCGGCGGGCAGGGCAAACGGTTCGACGGCGGGCAGCCACCAGGCCCCCTCCAGCCCGGCCAGGCCAATGCCGGTGGCGGCCATGCGCCGGCGAAGTTCCCCCAAGTTGTGGTAACTCATTGTCCGCCCTCAAAATCCTGCGGGGATTAGGGGATTTGGAGATTAAAACAAACTATAAGAATCCTCTAATCCCCAAATCCCGGCTTAACTACTTTGAATTGACCAGGTCAAGAAAATTCTCCAATACCTTGCGCCCGGCGGGATGGGCGTCGTCGTACTCCTCCGGGTGGAACTGCGTCCCAAAAATGGGCCGATCCCGGTGAGTAATGGCCTGGATACCGCACAAATCGCTCTCGGCCAGCGCCCGGAAACCCGGCGGCAGTGTTTTGACCTCCCAATAATGGGCCTGAAAAAAGATGGACTCGCGGGGCAGGCCCTCAAACAGGCGGTGAGCGGCGTCCAGGCGCACCGGCATAAAACCGCGCTCCTGCTTCATCCCCGGCACATACGCGCTGTGATAGGGGTCGACTTCGCCGGGCGCCACCGGCCCCAGCGGGCCAATCTCCGCGCCGTGAGCCTGGGCTAATAATTGCATGCCGCCGCAAAAACCGAGCAGAGGTTGTGTCGCTTCGTGATAAATCGCCCGCAGCCCGGCCAGGCTATCATCGCTGTAATGCTCAAAATCGGTATGACAGCCGCTCACCACCACGGCCCGAATATTCAACTCTCGCAGCAAAGCCGGGTTGGCTCGGTGATAGCGCACAATCAGGCACGGTTGGCCGGACAGTTCTTCCAGCCGGTATTTGGTTTTGAGTCGCCGGGCCAGCGATTTTTCCCACAACTCCGGCTGCTGCTGCAGCCGGTCGTGTTCCAGGTCAACGTAAATCAGCATGATTACCTCCTTAAAATAGACAGCCGACCGCTGAATGGTGAGACTATACTCTCCAAAAATACTTCTCTTCTTTTGAACCCGATGGCGGTCCTCGGTCGGCGGTCGGCGGTCACTTTACCCGGCTCAGGCGTTTGGCGGCCAGGGCGGTGCTGACCAGGATAAAGAGGCCGCCGAGCCACTGCCAGGCAGAGAGCCGCTCCTGCAAAAATATCACCGACCACAGCACCGCCAGCAAAGTTTCCAGCGGCTGCAGCAGGGCCACCTGCCCCCCGCCGATGTGACGCATCCCGACGAACATGGCCCACCAGGCAAAGTAGCCCGTCACCAAGCCCATGGCCCCAATCACCAACCAGCCTTGCCAGCCAGGCTCCTGCCAGGCCACCCCTTGAGCCAGCCAGAACGCGCCAACGGTGACGAGCATGCCGGCCATGATATAAAAGGTAATGGTGCGGCTGTCGTAGCGGCGGGCAAACCATTGGATGAAGGCAAATTCCAGCGAGATGCTGACCATGTTGCCGCCCACCAGCAGCACCCCCAACCAATCCACCCGGCCCCCCGGCCCCAACAGCAGGTAGACCCCCATGAGGCCAATCGCCAGCCGGACAAACTGGCGGTAGGTCAATTTTTCGCCGCCCAGGGCCAGCACGGCCAGGATAGCAATCGGGCTGAGAGAGAAAATCATAGTGGCGATGGAGGCGTCGAGCCGGGTGAGCGACCAGAAAAAGGAGAGCACCCCAAAGCCGTTCATCACCCCAGTGCCGCCCAGGATGAGCAGGCCGCGCCGGTCAATCCCCAGTTTGCCGGGCGCAGTCAGGCTGAGCGTCAGCGCCAGCAGCGCCAGGCCGATGCTAAAGCGCAGCACCAGCAAGGCGGTCGGGCTGATGCCCAGCGAGATGGCCGCTTTGCCCAGCGGGGCGGCCAGGCTAAAAGCCAGGGTTGATGATAGAGCCAAAAACCAGCCCAGCCAGGTTGAGTTGAAAGTAAGGTGGCTGAATAATTTTAGTTTACGAAGTCGGGTCGAAAGGGCCATAAATTCATTTCTCTGAGCCAACTATAGTATCGGGGTAACTAGAATTTTTCTTAGCCATAGGTTACACGGATTTCACAAATTCTTTATGAACTCATTTAAACTTTTGCAATTGTGGTGGAAATTCTGTCAACGAATGAGGAAACGAATAAACGAATGGGGCGATAATTCGTTTATTCGTTCAAAATTCGTTGACAGGTGGGTGCAAATAAAAAGTCTAAATGAGTTCTATTAAAATCCGCGCAATCTGTGGTTAATTTATAACCGCGACCAAGCCCGCCAGCGAGGCCGCCAGCGGGCCAGGTTGAGCCGCCGGATGGCCAGCAGGGCGCTCAACAAAATGAGGCCGCCGCCAACCCACTCCCAAAAAGGCAGCCGCTCCCCCAAGAAAATCACCGACCACAGCACCGCCAGCAGCGTTTCCAGGGGTAATAACAGGGCCATCTGGCTGCCGCCCAGGTGACGCACCCCCTCAAACATGGCCAGGCGGGCCAAAAAGGTGCTGACCACAGCCAGGACAAGCACTATGAACCAGCCCGACCAGCCCAGGTTGCGCCACTCGCCGCCCTCAAAAGACCACAAACCCAGGTTAAAGAGCGTCATCGTGGCGACGACATAAAAAGTGATGGTGCGAGCATCATACGCCTGCAAGTACCATTGGATCAGGGCCAGGTGCAGGGCAAAGGCAAAAACCGTCACCATCACCAACAAGACGCCCACCCAATCCACCCGGCCGGTGGGGCCAACCAGCAGGTAGACGCCGGCCAGGCCCAGAGCTAGGCGCAGAAAATGCCGCCGGGTAAAACGTTCACCCCGCAAGGCCAGCATCGCCAGCGTAACCAGGGGGCTGATGGCAAAAATCATCACCGCCAGCGAGCCGTCAATCCGGGCCAGGGCCAAAAAATAAGTCAGCATGCCCAGACCGTTGCTCACCCCGGCAATGGCGCACACCAGGCCACCCCGCCGGTCAAGGCGCAGAGTGCGCGGCGCGGTCAGCACAATCATCCCACCCAACAAAAGGGTTGACACAATAAGACGGAAGGTGAGCAGGGTATCGGGATTTAGCCCGGAGGCAATGGCTCCTTTGGCTACCGGTGTGGCAATGCTAAAGGCAAAGCTGGAAAACAGGGCCATGGCCCAGCCCAGCCAGTGCTGCGATGAGGCCCGAGTCTCAAGAAATTGAGCCAATCCCGTAAGCTCCGGCCAAAACTTTGCCTTCGTCAAAACGACCGAGGGCGTAAACCTCAATGGGGATGCGCGGCCTTTGGCCCAGCACCGTTTGGGCCAGCGACTCACTGATGGTGGGGGCCAGTTTGAAGCCGTGCCCGCTAAAGCCGACGCCCACGTACAGACCCTCAAACTCCGGTACGGGGCCGACCAGCGGATTCCAATCCTGGGTGATGTCGTAGGGGCCGGTCCAGCCGGCGGTATATTCAGCCTCGGCAAAGGCGGGCATGCGGTTGGAGATGAGCCGGTCAATGCGGGCCACGTGCTCCATCTCAACATTGTCGGTCAGGGTATCGGCAACCACGAAGCGGACGCCGTGAGCGCCGGAGCCGAGGAGCTCGACTCCGCCGGTTTCGGGGCGGAAGTAAATTTTGTCGGGGGTGGTCAAATCTTTGACGATGGGCCAATCGGCTTGATAAGGCCGGTCAATTTTAAGGGTGATGACTTTGTGGCGGCTGACCACGTAGGGAAATTCCGGGCCGATCAGGCGGGTGATGCCGTTAGTCCACGGGCCGGCCAGCACGACGACGGTCTGGCTCTCAAAATCGCCCTGGGGCGTCTGGACAATTTTGGTGGCGCCGTTGAGCCGGAAACCGGTCACCGGCGTGTCGGTGAAAATTTTGACCCCCAGTTCTCTGGCCCGCTGGGCATAGGCGGTGGTGGTCAGGTAGGGGTCGCAGTAACCGGTCAGGGTGTCGTAGCCGATGACGCCGACATCGTCAAAGTTGAGCAGGGGGTGAATTTGGTGGGCTTCGGCGGGGGTGAGGGTTTGGGTGTCAACCCCGTATTTGTTTTGCATGCGGAAGACCATTTGCATAGGTTGGCGGTGCTCTTCGGGGCCGACAATGAGGTAGCCGGTACGCCGCCAGCCGCAATCACCGCCGATGATTTGGTTAAAATTGGCAAAGATTTTGAGGCTTTCGACGGCGTGAACCATGTTGGCCTCGATGGAGTAGTGGGTGCGGACAATGGCGCAGGATTTGGCCGTGCCGCCGGAACAGACCGCTTTTCTTTCCAGCACAACCACATTTTTGGCTCCCAGCCGGGCCAGGTTGTAGGCGGTGGCGCAGCCATACAGCCCGCCCCCGATGATGAGAATATCTGCTTTGGTGGCGCTCAAGGGATAACTCCTCCATTGGATTTGTGTTGCGTAATATGCAACGGTGTTCCGCAAATTATTTTTGCGGTAGTATAACATGTTTTTAGGGGGTGTCAATCATATCTCAATTTAGTCGTACTGCTCCAAAAAGGGTACGGCCCGGATTGAGTTGCTAAAAATTTCACAATACGCCTTATAACTGGCAACATTGGCCGGGTTGAACTACAATGCAGACAGTATCTTCAGGAGAAAATTTATGGAAACTTCAATCAATTTTACCACAGGTTCTCATTTTAATGCCTCTGCCTACGGTGGGCAAGGCTGGTCGCCCCGCACCGACTCCCTGGGCCAGGAACTTGGCCGCCTTTGGGGAGCGTGCGGCGTGACCACGGAGTGGTCTGCCTTGAAAGCGGTTTTGCTGCACCGGCCCGGCCCTGAATTGGAGAACATCGGCAACCCCGACGCCATCCAAATGTTGGCCTGGCTCGATTTTGGCCGCGCGCGAGAGCAGCACGAGGCGATGGCGCGGGCCTATCGGGAGGCGGGCGTTGTTGTCCACTATGTTGAGCCGCCGCAGACGCCGCCCCCTAACCAGATGTTTGTGGCGGATTTGATGTTTATGACCCCGGAGGGCGCGATTGTGGGCCGGCCGGCCTCGACGGTGCGAGCCGGGGAGGAACGCTGGGTGGCCCGGCGGCTGGCCGACCTGGGCGTGCCGATTTTGCGCACCATTCGCGGCCATGGCGTTTTTGAGGGGGCCGATGCGGCCTGGTTGGACCCCCAAACGGTGCTACTGGCAACCGGGCTGCGCACCAACAGCGAGGGGGCGGCCCAGGTGAGCGGCTTGCTGCGTGAGCTGGGGATTGAAGTCATCCAGGTTGGTCTGCCTTACGGCTCAATGCATTTGATGGGGACCTTGCGTTTTGCCGACCGGGGCCTGGCTTTGGCCTGGCCGGGGCGAGCGCCCTATGCCGCCGTAGAGGCGCTGCGCCGGCGCGGTTACACCGTGCTTTTTTTGCCGGATAACCTGGCTGCCATGCCGCCGGCCGCGTTTAATTTTGTTACCCTGGGGCCGGGCCGCATCCTGCTGCCGGCCAGCTATCCGGCCGCCGAAGCCTTTTATCGAGAAGCCGGCCTGGAGTGTGTGACCGTAGAAGTGGACGAATTGACAAAAGCGGCCGGCGCCATTGGCTGCATGAGCGGCATCGTAGCGCGAGAGATTCCAGCCACCTAAAGGGGTGACAATCATCACTGGTAAAAGGCGAGGTTTATCACTGTTTTCCAGCGGTGAGATAGATTAGACTGTTCATGGCCTCACTCCAAACCGCACCTATTTTTATCAGACTTCCGCCTGCCTTCGCTCTAACCCGCATCTAAACAAAGCATCTCACGGGCCAGCGGGGACAAACTTGTTCAGACCACACCTATTCTACAACTTTCAAGGAGAAAGAAAACTCAATATGCCTATTGCTGCTAACGAATGGTCATTAACCGCCGATACGCCTTTTGAAGCTGAGATGCCTCACCTCTGGGGTGATTGGGGCTGCAGTTCTGAGATTGGCCGTCTGCGGGCTGTTTTACTGCACCGGCCAGGGCCGGAGATTGAGCAGATCGAAGACCCGGCCGCCGTTTTGTTTGCCGAGCGCATGAACCTGAAAAGAGCGCAGCAGCAGCACGATGCTATGGCCGAGGTGTACCGGGCGCACGGGGTTGATGTCCACTACATCGAGCACATGCCGCTGGATAAGCCAAACGGCATGTTTGTGAGAGACCTGGTAGCCATGACGCCCGAAGGTGCAATTGTTGCCCGGCCCGGCACAATCATCCGGCGCGGCGAAGAGCGCTATGCCGCCGAAGCCCTGGCCCGCCTGGGCGTGCCGATTCTGCGCACCATCGCCGGCACGGGCACCTTTGAAGGGGCCGACCTGCTTATGGCCAACCGCGACCTGGCCTTTGTCAGTTTAAGCCGCCGCACCAACGCCGAGGGCGCTCGCCAGGTAAAGGCCGAATTGGAGCGCATGGGCGTGGGCGAGATTGTCACGGTGCAGGTCCCCTGGTCCGAAGCCCACCTGGATGGCATGATGGCCGTACTGGACCGGAAGCTGGCCATTGTTTATACCGTTCAGGTCCCCTATGTAGTTGTTGAAGCTTTCCGGCGGCATGGTTTCCGTATTCTGGAGGTTACGTCTGAAGCTGAGGTGCGATATGGCGTTGCACTGAATTTTGTGGCTCTGGAGCCGGGCAAGATTGTCATTCCACGCGGCAACAACGCCAGCACCGTGCGCATGATGCAGGCGGCCGGGGTAGAGGTTATCCAGGTAGAAATTGATGAGCTGATGAAGGGGGCCGGCGCTATCCACTGCATGACGGCGTTCCTAAAACGTGATGAACTTTAGACTAATAACAGGGGAAGTGAGATAAGGTTATTTTCACAGAAATGTTCATGAGCGAGGGGACGCCACCGACACATGGAACTGACCAACTGACCAACCGACTAACAGACTATTTTCACGGGAGGATTTATGTTCACCAAACAATTAAATAAAACTATCCTTTGGCTCGGCTTGATAGCCCTGCTGGGCCTGATCGGCCTCCTGGCGGCCTGTTCCAGCCAGGCGCCAGAAGCCAAAAACCCCCAGGCCGACGCCTTCCCCACTATTCGCCGCATCCAGGAGGCCAAAAAGCTGCGAGTTGGCACGGGCGCGGGTTATTTTCCGTTTGAAATGATTGACAAGCAAGGCAAAATGGTCGGGTTTGACATGGATATGGCCCAGGCCATGGCCGACGCCATGAAGGTCGAACTGGAAGTGGTTGACTTCAAAGA
>CAZDMM010000183.1:0-10923 GCA_964505845.1 uncultured Caldilineaceae bacterium | reverse complement strand
TCAGCGCGTTGCCGACCAGGTTGGTCAGCACCTGGCGCACTCGGCCGGGGTCGCCGCGCAGGCGGTGCGGCGCGGCTGGGTCCCAGCGGCAGACCAGGTCGACGCCTTTCTCGAGCGCCTTCGGCGTGAGCAGCTCGACCAGGTCCTCGACGGCCAGGCGGAGGTCGAACGGGACGCTCTCGAGTTCCAGCCGGCCGGCCTCAATTTTAGAAAAGTCCAGGATGTCGTTGATAATTCTCAGCAAGCTGTCGCCGCTGGCCCTTATCGTTTCAACAAAATCCTGCTGCTCGGTTTCTAGCGGGGTGTCAAACAGCAGGCTTGTCATGCCGATGATGCCGTTGAGCGGGGTGCGAATCTCGTGGCTCATCGTCGCCAGAAACTCCGACTTGGCCCGCACAGCCGACTCGGCCGCCTCTTTGGCCTGTCGCAAGCTTTCCTCCATGTGTTTGCGCTCGGTAATATCCCGATTTAGCCCAATCAGTCCGGTAATTTGGCCCGTTTCATCTTGAAATGGCACTTTGGTGCTCAAAACCCAGTGCTGCTGGCCGGTCTGCTGGTCAATCAATATTTCTTCGTGGTTCAGGAGCGGCCGGCCCGACTCAAAGAGGCCCTGCTCGTCGGCGTAATATTTTTGGGCCAGTGGCAGGGGGAAAAAGTCGAAGTCGCTTTTGCCGGTGGCTGTCTCTGACGCTGATAGACCCAACACACGAGTGGTGGCGGGATTGGCCAACAAAAAACGGCTTTCCCTATCCTTGATATAGACCTGATCGGGGATATTATCCATCAAAGCGCGCAGCAAGTTTCGTTCTTTGATCAATTCTGCTTCCGCTCGTTTCAGGTTGCTGATATCCATAAACATCACCCGTGTACCAACAACCTGGCCTTTAACATCCACCTCCGGGGTGGCGTGCATCAAGGCGGGCACAACGCGTCCATCTTTGGTGATTAATTGGCGTTCTTCGATGGTAAATTGGCCGGTCAGCGCGCGCTGGTAGCCTCCTTCCAGGAGTTTGGCTTGTGATTCTGGGGTAAGAACCTTGAGTATTGACTGCCCAATGACATCATCATAGGTATACCCCAGCCGGTCTAAAAAAGTACGGTTACAATCCATAATGATTGGGCTTGTGGCATGTTTGTGGCTTAAAACATACATCAGCGGTGCATCTTCAAACAGGCTGCGGTAACGCGCTTCGGCCAGAGTTAGTTGGGTCACATCGGTGACAAAGCTTAAAACCAGCGGCCCATCGTCTGTTTCAACCAGGCTTAAGTTTACCTCAACGGGAAAGCAACTGCCATCTTGATGCCGGCCCATTATTTTTTGCCCTATACCCATCGGCCGGGATATTTTCTCAACTGCAAAAACAACGCGCTGCTGGATATGCCCACCCTGACATTGTTCTGGGATCAGCATTTCAACGGGCTGGTCAATCAGCCTATCGCGCCGGTAGCCAAACATTACCTCGGTGGCCCGGTTGACCAGCACAATCCGGCCGGCCGGATTGACAATTACAATCCCAATCGGTGCATCTTCTAGCAGTGTTCTAAATTTTTGTTCGCTCCGGTAGAGGGTGGTCGCTCGCAGGGCCAGTTCCTGCTCCGCTTGTAATAGCCTTACCTGGTTAGCCACCCGGACTTGCAGTTCGGCAACTTCAAACGGTTTCACCAGGTAATCCACCACCCCGGCGGAAAAGGCGCTGACCTTATTTTCCACCTGGCGCACGGCTGTTAGCATGATTACTTTGATTTGTGCTGTGTTTGGATTGCTTTTGAGGAGTTGGAGCACTTCAAACCCATCCAGGCCGGGCATCATCCAATCAAGCAGGATAATATCTATGGCCGGGTCTTTCTCAAGGAGCACCAGGGATTCTTCGCCGGAGGAGGCCAGGATAACCTGGTAGTTTTGCTGCTCCAGAACAGCTTTGACCAGGCTGCGGGTGTCCTCCTCATCATCTATGACTAATATTTTGGGGTAATTGGGCATGGAGGCTCCTTATCTTTCAATACCGGGGGAGGGATTGGTTGATGTTTACGGTGCGGCGCTGGTTACCTACGGGCATACACCGGGCCAAAAGCCGGGCGCATGGGATATAGATAATTAGCTCTAACAAAACTATTTCGGCTTTTTTAAGAATTTCTCCATAAAAAATCCGTAAAGGATACTCCCGCTGCGGTCAGGCCGGCCCAACCGACCCAATCAGAAAAACAAAAAGCCTCATCTGCCAGGATGAGGCTTTTTTATCAGGCCAGCACCCCCGGCCCGACTCGAACGGGCGGCCCACTGCTTAGAAGGCAGTTGCTCTATCCACTGAGCTACGGGGGCAAAAGCAAAGCCGCTGTGGAATTCCACAGCGGTTTTTTTTATTTAGTTGGTCATCATGCTATCACAATCGGTTTCAAGAGTCAAAGGGCAAATTTTTGCGGGGACTGGTCTTGAGATGACGCTGGCCCGGCCCTGGTTTATTGCTCCAGTTGCGTCAGGCTGGAGCGAATAGATAATGATCTGCCGCACAAACTCACCAGCCGCGTTTGATTTGATCCTTGAAATCAAAGTAATGGTGGTAGGCAAACAGAGCCGGATAGCCGCCGGTATGCAAAAAGATAACGGTATCGGCGGCGGTGAGTTTACCCTGTTTGATGTGGTCAATCAAAGCTGCCATAGCTTTGCCGGAGTAGACCGGGTCAAGCAAAATCCCTTCCAGTGAGGCCACCAACCGGATCGCTTCCAGACCGGCCGGGGTAGGAGCAGCATAGCCCTCGCCCACGTAGTCGTTATAACTTATCACTTCTTCCGGGCTAACCGTTAAAGGCAGGCCCAATTCGGCGGCGGCTTTATTGGCAGCGTGGGCAATCAACTCGCAGGCCGGCGGGCCGCCAAAAGCTACCTCTCCCAGGGGATTGAGGCCGACAATCTGGTAAGTTTCGCCCAGGGCTTTGGCTCCCAGCATCAAGCCGCCTTGCGTGGTATCGGCGGCGGCTACATACAAATGGGTGGGCTGAACTCCCTGCTCGGCCAGTTGCAGATGCAGCTCCAGGGCGCAGTTGGTGTAAGCCGCAGTATCGAGGCCAATGTCGGCCTGGTTGGCGGCGCGAGCCACATAGGGCCGGCGTCCCTGTGCCTTCAAGCTTTCTGCTAACTCAAATATCTTTTTAATCTGCTCTGGCCAGCCGATATTGTCAACCAGGTAAACTTTGGCCCCCATGAGCAGGTCGAGCAATAAATTGCCCTGGGGGATGGCCTCCACCTCGGGCCGTACAGAGCGCAAAACCAGATGTGCCTCTAAACCAACCTGAGCGCAGGCAGCGGTAAGCTGGCGGCAGTAGTTGGATTGGATGGCGGCCCCGGCCACCACGCAGTCGGCTCCCTGAGCCAGCACGCGCGGCAGTACGTATTCAAACATACGCGTTTTATTGCCGCCCAGCGGCATGCCGGTCAATTCATCTCGTTTGAAGTAGATGGCGGGGCCGCCCAAAGCCTGGGACAGCCGGGGAGCCAGGTGCAGCGGGGTGGGTAGCTGCGCCAGCGGCAGGCGAGGCAAACGCTCAAGAGCTTCTTGCAGTTGTATTAACATGTTCCTCTGGGAAAGAAATTAAACTGATTTGTTGCTATTCAGGTGACTGGCGCTTTTTTTCTCTGGCAAGTCCAGAAAAGCTGTCAGACCTGTGCTAACCAAGCGCCAGTCGCCTGGGCCTGACCAGTTATGCTGATTTAATCGGCAATTTGCCGGGTTAACACACGTTGAACGCTGGCAATCAACTCTTTAGGGCCAAAGGGTTTGGTGATATAATCGGCCACTTTGGCTACCTGTAAACCTAACACACGGTCAATACTTTGGGCTTTAGCCGTGACGATGATGACCGGAATATCGGTCAGTTCCTTGTCGGCCCGCATTTGGCGGTAAACTTCCCAACCATCCATACCGGGCATCATCAAATCAAGCAGGATCAAATCGGGTTTTTGCTCTTTCATCGCTTTTAAACCCTGCTCGCCGCCCATCGCTCCTGTTACATCAAGCCCTTCCCGCTCTAAAACCATGCGGATCAGTTCAATCATCTCGGTTTCGTCTTCAATGCACAAGATGCGTTTTTTGGTCATAAGAGGTCCTAGTTGGTAGGAAAGCCCAGCACGCGGGCTAAACTGTTACGCAAATCTTTGGGCACAAACGGTTTAGTGACATAATCATTAACCCCGGCCCGTTCCCGCGCAATAATTTCCTCAAAGGAACTGTTGCGGGCTGTCAAGATAATAACCGGGATATTTTTTAGCTGTTCATCAGCCCGCATCTGTTTGTAGACTTCCCACCCATCAATTTCGGGCATCATGATGTCCAACAAAACCGCATCCGGGGGATTCTGGCGCATCGCTTTCAGGCCCTCAGCTCCGCTTTCTGCGCCTTCAACCAGGATATTTTGTGATTTGAGAATCAGGCTGACCAGTTCGATGACTCCTGGCTCATCATCTATACATAACACACGGGCACGATACTCCATAACTTCCTCAAGAGGGTGGATTTGACGATACAGAGTGATTGCTATGAGTTTATCATAACCACTATAGTTTGTCCAACCCGATTTGCTGTTTGCAGTAGAGGGTCAGCTTTCAATAGGTAGAAGCGGCATTGCAAGGGGAGAAAGTAGAAGCGGCATCCCTATGCTGCTTCCACGACGTCTTATCAAGCCGCTTCTACGACGTCTTATCAGGTCAACGGAACTCTTTGAATCACTTGCCGCAAAATTTGGTCGGGGGTGATGCCTTCCGCCTGGCCTTCGTAGTTAAGGATAAGGCGGTGTCGCAGGGCCGGCAGCATGGCCGCCTGGAGATCACGGTGGTCTACATTGTGGCGGTTTTCTAAAAGGGCCAGGGTTTTGGCGGCCACAATCATGGCTTGCAGCCCGCGCGGGCTGGCTCCGTAGCGCACATAGCGCCGTACTAAATCTGGGGCAGTCCCCTGGTAAGGGTGAGTCGCTTCCAGCAGGCTGACAGCGTAGGCGGTCAAATGGCTGGCAATCGGCACCTGGCGCACCAATCTCTGCATGGCTACAATGGTGGCCCCGCTGGCGACGGTGGCCAAACGCACTTCATCGCCGCCGGTGGTGCGGTTGGCAATCTCAATCAACTCCTGGTGGTTGGGAAAATCCACCTGAATCTGAAAGAAGAAGCGGTCGAGCTGGGCCTCTGGCAGCGGATAAGTACCTTCCATCTCGATGGGGTTTTGGGTGGCCAGCACAAAGAAAGGCGGCTCCAGGGGATAGGTGGTTTTGGCCACGGTCACTTTGCGCTCCTGCATGGCTTCTAGCAGGGCCGATTGGGTTTTGGGGGTGGCCCGGTTGATCTCGTCGGCCAGCACCAGGTTGGCAAAGATAGGGCCTGGCTCAAAGCGAAAATAACGTTGGTTGGCCTCGTCAACTGCAATCACGGTGGTGCCCACGATGTCGGCCGGCATCAAATCCGGGGTAAATTGGATGCGGTTGAAGCTGCAATCAATCACATCGGCCAGGGTGTGGACCAGCATGGTTTTGCCCAGCCCCGGCGCGCCTTCTAGCAGGGCGTTGCCGCCGCCCAACAAGGTGATGACAAGCTGCCGCACCAAAGTTTGCTGGCCCACGATCACTTTGCCGACTTCCTGCTCAATGGCCGTAACAATTTGGCGGAACCCTTCCACGGAAATATGGGCTTCGCCTGAGCGAGCCGCCGCTTGATACTCTTGTTCGGTATAGGTTAGTGCCATCAATTTATTCCTTTTTATCGTTAGGCGTTGGAACGTTCCAACGTTTAACGTTATTGAATTCGCAATCGTCCCCAGCGCCGCCAGGCGATTTCGAGCGGCCATAGGATGAGCGCCGCCGCCAGCAGCCAGGGCCACAATTCGATAGGCTTCTTGAGATTGGAGATTAGAGATTGGAGATTGAGAGGCTGAGAGGTGGTGTCCGTTGGCGTAGGGTTATTCTGTGGTTCACACCCTTCAACTTGCAACGCGCAGCCTGTAACCTGCAACGCCTCGCCCAACCCAAAGGTGCGCCCTCCGCTAGCCTGGGCGATTTGCTGCAGCAGGGCCGGGCCGGTTCCCTCGGCCGGCAGGGCAAACTCGGCCGGGTAAGGCATTTCAAAGCCAATGGTGGCGGTTTGGGCATCTTCAGCCCCGCGATTTTGGGTGGCGGCCAACTGGTACACGCCGGGGTCGGGCAGGCGCAGGCGCTGCTGGTAGCGCCCCGGTGCAACCTGGCGCAGGGTCAGGGGGATTTCTCGGCCGCCGGGTGTGGTCAAGATGGCCTCGGTGCGGGCCAAATCAACCGGCTGGTCGGTGGCGGTCAAGCCCTCGGCGGTGAGCGTAGCCACCCCATCGGGCGACACCTGGGCCTGAAGCTGCAGCAGCCCCAGTCCCGGTTCCGGCAAAGTATAGCCGATGACCTGGCCCCAGAAACGGCTGGCCTCGGCCCACTCCTGCCAGGCCCCGGCCCACTCGCCGCTGGTTTCAGAAGTCCAGGCCGCTACCCGGCCCAAGCCGTAGCCCCATACGCTCAAAAGGGGATCGCCGGGGCCAACCTGGAGTGCAATTTCGGCCCGCGGCTTGGGAGTTTGGGCCAGATAGCCTTTTAGCGTGGGTAGTTGTTCAGCCTGATTTTGAGGCGTATTGGCCGGGGCCGATAACAAGCCGCGCAAAATAGGATGGGGAGCAAAGACGGTGGGCTGAAATTCCCCTTCTTGAATAGCGTTGCTGCGCAAGATGTCGCTTTCGGCGATGGTCAATTCTGGCAATTCCTCCGGCGTCGGGGCAAAGTGGTAGCGACCGCGCCCCCGTTCGGCCAGGTGGGCCAGCAGTTCCTGGTCGGCCTCTTCGCCAATGGCAATGGTCGAGAGGGTAATATTGGCCTCCACGGCGGCATCAACCACCTCATCATAAGCCGACGGCCCTTCGATGCCGTCAAACGATTTACCATCGGTCAGCAGCACGGCGTGGCGGGCGTTGTTGGCCGTTTCCTGCTCGGCCAGGGCCGGCAGCCCAATCTGCAGGGCCTGCAAGATGCGGGTTCCGCCGCCGCCGGGGATTTGGGCAATGCGCTGCTGAATGTTGAGCAGCGCCGCTCCGTCGCTCACCTTTTGGAAGGGGATGACCCATTCGTACAGGTTATCAAACATCAACACCCCAATCAAATCTTGCGGGCCGAGGATGTTGGTGGCCCGAATGGCCGCCTCTTTAGCCATGGCCAGTTTGGTCACCGGGGTGCTGCGCTCCAACATGCTGCCGGAATGGTCAATAATCAACAGCAGGGCCACTGGTGGGCGCTCCTCGCGGGGAGGCGGCTCCAACGTGACCGGCAGGAGGTCGGCCAGGGGCGTGTCCTCATAATTGCCCAGGCTAAAGCTGTTGCGGCCAGCGGTTACCAGCAAGCCTCGCCCCAGGCTGCGCACAAATTCTTGCACGGCAATCATCTGTTCCAGGGTTAAAGCGCGGGCCGACACGTCGGCCAGCACCATCCCGGCATACGGCTCCAGTTCCGAGAGGCGGGTGGGCAGTTCTGCCGGACTCAGCCGCTCCACGCTGTAGCCGGCTCGACGCAACTGCATGATAAAACGGCCGGCCGGGCTGCGCTCCTCGCTGACTACCAGCAGGCGCGGCGGTGGGTACACCTGGGTAAAGGCGGCCAGGCGGTTGTTGATAGTTTCATTATCCGCGTTTTCAGGGGCGGCCACGGCTGCTTCGATAACTTGCGGGCCAAGCGGGTCGGCCTTGGCCTGATAGGTAAAGACATTGGGGCCGGCTTCCAGCGAGACGGCGTCTTCGGCCAGAGTGGTTTGGCCCTGCCTTAAGCGCAGGTTAGCGGAGACCGGAAGCTGCGTGTGGATGGTGACCTCGATGACAAAGGTTTCGCCCTGGCGCAGCACCGGCGGCACGCTCAATTTGACCAGGCGGACTTCGTTGGGGCCGCCGCGCCATTCTTGCAGGGTAGGTTCGTCCACCAGCAGCACGTCTACCGGCAGGCCGGCCTGGGCCACTTCGCGGAGAGCCTGGCTGGTATCGCCCTCATTGGCCAGCCCATCGGATAACAGGAGCAGCCGTCCGGGTTGGCCGTTTAACAGCTTGACCCCGGTGCGCAGAGCGGCGGCCAGGTTGGTCAACCTGCCCCCAACCTCTTCCGCTGAGGCAGGGGAAGTAAAGGGGGGCACGACCAGTGGGCGCTGGGCAAAGTAAACCAACTCTGTATGAGAGGGCGACTCTTGAGCCAGACGGCCGGCTTCAGCGCGGAGGGCGGCCTGCCCGGCCGTCCCCAGGCTGGCCGACTGGTCTACCAACAAGATGCGGCGCTGGGCGACTTCCTCGGCGGAGGCGGCGGTGGGCGGCGTCAAGGTGGGGCGAGAGAGGGCCAGGGTGATGAAAACCAGCACCAGCAGGCGCAGTAAAAACGCGCCAAACGGTTTGAAGCGTCTGCGCCAGGCCAGCAGCAGCAGCGCCAGCCACAACAGGGGCAAAAATATCAGCGCCGCCGGTTGTTGAAAGGTTATTTCCGCCACGCTAACCATCCTTCCAGCACCACCACCGCCAGGGCTAAACCGGCCAGCCAGGGCCAGAGCTGGTAGTATTCGATTTGAGGGGGGAGAACGTTGGAGGTTGAATGTTGAAGGTTGAGCGTTTCGGGTTGAATTCGGGTAGTGAGATTTGATTCAAGGGCCGAGCCGGACTGGACGGCAAAGCCGGCCACCAGTTCGTCTTTGGCGTTATAGATTTGGTACAGGCCGGGCTGTTTGGTGCGCGTAAATTGGCCTTGCCAGCTTTGCTGCTCCAGGGGTGGGAAAAGGCGCTGACCGCCCGGTACGGCCACGCTAAAATTTCCGTTGAGCGCAACTGGCTCTCCCACCGGTGCCACCGCCTGCGGCGCGGGCGCGAGCAGGGTTTGCAGGGTGTTGGCGGTGAGCAGGGGCAGGGCCAGCCGGGCCGGAAGATTGCTGGCGGCCAGGTCAAAGGCCCACACTACCACCCGGCTGTCGGCGCTTGAGCCGTGGAAAATCAAGGGAAAGCCCTGGCCGGCCGCCGCGCCGGGACTGGGTTCAGCGGCCAGGTCAACCTGCGCCCACTCCGGCGGGGTGAGCGGCAAGGTGCGGCCAAAATAAACGCCCGACAGGTCAACGCCGTTTAACAAGACCGAGGCGCTGTTCAGGTTGGGGCGCAGGGGGGTGCGGATGTGATTTTGTCCGCCCAGGAGGGAATGCCCCAGGGGAGGATTGACCACCCAGATGTTGCCGCCGGGCCAGGTTGTCAACTGAGGCGGCAGGCCGCTGCCTTCAAACACCGTCAGGTCAAAATCGGTGGGGGTGTGGCTGCGGGCTGAGGGCGAGTCTACCGTCACTTCGACGCCGGGCTGGGCGCTCAGGGCGCGGTTCAGCGTGTCGGGGGTAGCAGACACCAGCAGCACCCGGTAGCGGGCGGTATCGGCCAGGAACAGTTCGGCCCGATTGTCCAGGGGCAGCAGGTCGGGTTCGACAATTTCCAGGGCGGCGGTTTGGGCCGAGGCGGGCAGCGTCCACACCTGGGCCACTTCGCCTTGTGGCTCAAGCTGCACGGTGGTTTCGGCGGCCTGGGTGGAGCCAACCCAAACGCGCAGGGTGCGGGTAGCGGGCTGGTTGCTGTAATTGACCACCCGCCCAAACAGGCGGCGCAGGCCGTCGGGCAGGGTGCGGGCCGAAACGTTGAGCCAGGCCTGATTGCTCTCCCCCTCCAGGGAGGGAAGGGAGGGGATAAGCTGCCACTGCAGCGGGGCTTGCATCACCGGGAGCGGCTTATCGTCCAGGGTAAAGTTGCCGTCGGTGAGCACCGTAATCTGGCTTTCACGCTGGGGGTCAACCAGGCCGTTAGCTAAGTTTAAGGCCGCGGTCAGGTCAACCCCGGTAGCGCCGGGGAGCAGGTTATCCAGGGCCAGCCGGGCCTGGGGTTTCTGTTGGCCGCTGCCGGAGAGCAGAACTTCGGGCCGGTTGTTGAGGCTGATCACGGCAAAGCTGTCCTGCGGGCCGAGGGCCTCGATTTGTTGTTGGATCAGGCTGCGGGCGGCGTCGAAGCGGGTGGGGGAGGGTGGCGCGTCCTGAGCGGTCATGCTGGTGGTGGTATCGAGGATGAAGAGGCGCTGCCGGGGCTGGTTAAGCAGAAAGGAGAAGACAGGCTGGGCCAGGCCAAAGGTGAGGGCCGTGGCCAGCAGAATCTGGAGCATGAGCATGAGCGACAGGGGGATATTGCGGGGCAGCGCGCCCTGCCTTTTTTGCTGCAAGCCGCGCCACAGCCGCAGGCTAGAAATGGGCAACTGCTGCCGCCGGTTGCGGAGCAGGTGCAAAAGTAAAATCAGGGGCAGGGTTAGCAAACCCCAGGCCGCCAGAGGAAAGAGAAAGTTCATTGCACCACGCCTCGCTGGCGAAGGTAGGGGATGACCGCGCGTTCCAGGGGCCAGCCGGCCAGCACGCGGGCATAAACCGCCCCCCGGCGGGCGCAGGCCGATTGCAGGTCGGCGCACCAGGCGCGCAGGCGCAGGCGGTATTGGGTCAGAGTGTCGTGGTTAAGGTGGAAGGGCAAGCTCTCGCTGGTTTCGGCGTCGCGCAAATCGTAGTCGCCGTCCAGGGTGGGCTGGACTTCTTCTTCGGTCAATAAATGGAGCACTAACACCTGCCAGCGGGGCGGAATGACCGGCGCAAGCGATTCATCCAGCCCCCCCCCTAGCCCCCCTTTTGTAGGGGGGGGAAGGGGGGAGGTAACGGTATCGAACAAATCTGAAATAATGATTAACACTCCACCGCCAGGGTGCAGACGAGCGTAGGTATTGAGGCTGTAGGTCAGGTCGCCGCCCTGGATGCCGCCTTTTAAGGGGGGCTGTGGTTTTAGCTGGGCCAGGAATTTTAGGATCGGGATGACCCGCCGCTTGCCCTCCGTAGGGCCAAACGGTTCG
>CAZDMM010000182.1:0-10999 GCA_964505845.1 uncultured Caldilineaceae bacterium | reverse complement strand
ACCTTGTGGGATTGGCTGACGCTCCTGGGGTCGTTAGGTCTCTTTTTTACGGCGATTTTTGTTTTTATCCGGGTTTTGCCCATGATCTCAATTTTTGAGATGCGCCACCTGTTGACGGAGACTAAGAAGCATGAACCTATCGCCGGGGGTGATGAAAAAAGGGAGCCAAAACGTTCAACCGTTGGACTACCTCAAAATACGGATGCTTCGCTCTACGGCCTCATGGCTGAATTTGATAATCCTGAGGAACTTCTGGATAAGGCCGGGCGGGCCTATGCCGCCGGTTATCGCAAACTTTCGGCCTACACTCCTTTTCCCATCGCAGGGCTAGCCGAAGCTATCGGCATGCGTCCGACCAAGCTGCCGTTGTTGGTGCTGCTGGGTGGTATCGCCGGTGGGGTGAGTGGATTTTTGCTGCAATATTACGCCGCCGTCATTGATTACCCCTGGAATGTGGGAGGCCGGCCTTTCAACAGTTGGCCTGCTTTCGCAATTGTCACCTTTGAGATGACCATTTTAGCGGCGGCCGGGGTGGCGGTGCTGGGCATGCTGGTTTTTAACAAGTTGCCCATGCATTATCACCCGGTTTTTAACGCGCCCCGTTTCAAGCTGGCTTCGCAAGACCGCTTCTTCCTGTGCATCAAAGCCAACGATCCCAAATTCAATGCCGCCGAAACCTGGCAATTTCTAGAAAGTTTGGAGCCAATTGAAGTTGTAACGGTTGCCTGAACTACAGAGGAGCAGTCATAGAAGTGCATCGAGCCTTGGGGCCAGGATTGCTTGAAAGCGTCTATCAATCTTGATCAATTTTAACGTTCCTGTTCTCAAACAGGGAATTAAACGTATGCTTGATACCTCGTTTAAAACGATATAGCAGATCCAAAGATATTGGGCGATAAAAATGTTAAAAACTCTGTGCCTCTATATCTCTGTGGTAAAAATTAAAGATTTTACCGCAAAAGCAGCTTGGCTGGCCTTGTGCCTGGGCCTGCTGACCGGCTGCGCGTTAGAGATGTACGACCAGCCGCGCTACGACCCCCTGGAAAAAAGCCCCTTTTTTAAAGATAACCAATCGGCCCGGCCCCGCCTGGCCGATACGGTGGCCCGCAGCCAATCATCGGATGAATATCTGACGACCGGCAGGTTCAACGACGAATTTGCGCCCACCTTTCCTTTTACGGTTACGTTGGCGGTGGTGCAGCGCGGCCAGGAGCGTTACAACATCTTCTGCGCCCCCTGCCACGGACGCCTGGGCGATGGTAAGGGTATTGTGGTGGAATATGGGCTAAAGCAGCCCCCGTCGTTCCACACGCCGGATATGATCGAGGAGCCTCCCGGCTTTTATTTTGATACTATCACCAACGGCACCCGAGTTATGCCCAGCTACGCAGCTCGCATCCGTCCGGAAGATCGCTGGGCCATTATTGCCTACATTCGCGCCCTGCAACTGAGCCAGAACGCCGACCTGTCTACCGTGCCACCCCAAGAAGTACCCAACCTGGATAATACGGGAGGCATAACCAAATGAATCCAATCGCCTCTCTCAACCCGCGTACCCTCAAGGCTATCCGGCAGACAAGCCTCATCGTCGGGGGGGTGGGGTTACTGGCGGGTGTAGCCGGTGCGTTTTTCAACCCGGTGCAGTTTTGGCAATCTTATTTATTGGCCTACATGTTTTGGCTGCAATTTCCGCTCGGTTGTTTGGCCATTCTCATGCTGCACCACCTGGTGGGAGGGCGCTGGGGCTTGGTGATCCGGCGCTGGCTAGAAAGCAGCGCGATGACGCTGCCGGCGCTGGCCGTTTTGTTCGTCCCGCTGCTCCTGGGCCTGGGCACACTCTATCGCTGGACCAATCCCGACACGTTGGCCGGCAGCCCCCTGCTGCAACACAAAAGCCTTTATTTGAATCTGCCCTTCTTCATGGCTCGCACCGTGGCCTATTTTGTAATCTGGGCTGGTCTGGCTTATGGACTGAGCCGCTGGTCTTTGGAGCAAGACCGGACAGGTGAACCCGGCTTGGCCGCCAGACTGCGTCGTTTAAGCGCCGTCGGTATGATTCTGTACATCTTGACCGCCACCTTTGCCGCTTATGATTGGCTGATGTCGCTGGAGCCGGAGTGGTTTTCTTCCATCTATGGTGTTTTATTCATTGTGGGCCAGGTTTTGGCGGCGCTGGCCCTGGCCGTTGTGGGGCTAAGATTCTTATCCTCAAAAGGCCGGCCGCTGGCCACACTGGTGGAACGCTCAGATTTTAACGACCTGGGCAATTTTATGCTGGCCTTTGTGATGATTTGGGCCTACATCGCCTTTTCGCAATTCCTGATTATCTGGTCGGCCAACATCCCGGAGGAGGCCGTGTGGTATTTTCATCGCAGCCAGGGCGGCTGGCAGTGGGTCGGGATAGCTTTGATTCTATTCCACTTTGTGCTGCCCTTTTTCGTGCTCTTATCGCGCCAGGCCAAACGGCAGGCGCAGGTGTTGAGCGCCCTGGCTGTGCTGATGATTGCCATGCGGCTGGTAGACCTGTTCTGGTTGATTGTACCGGCCTTTTACCCTACCGGTCTGCACCTTCATTGGCTGGATGGGGTCATGCCCATCGCCCTGGGTGGCGTTTGGCTGGCGGCCCTCACCTGGCAGTTGGCCGAGAAACCCCTCTTGCCCCGGCATGAACCCGGCGCAGCGGAGGTATTTGAGCATGCCTGACACAAAAAATGCATCTCCCAAACGAGGTGATTCAAAAAGTGGTCTGGTGATAGTTTTGGGGATGGTGCTGCTGGTAATTATTGGGGGAATCGGCGTCATCGCCTTGAATTTATTGGGCTACTGGGGAGCTTTTCAGACAGCGGCAGCGCCGCCGGCGCTCAGCCTTAAAATTTCAGCAGAAGAAGCAGCAGCCCGGCGCGCCCAGGAAGAAACGCAGTTAAACAGCTATGGTTGGGTAGACAAAAACGCCAGCCTGGTCAGGATTCCTATCAGCCAGGCCATGGCCCTGGTGGCCGACAACAGGCTTCCGGCGGGCACACCGACCACCACTCCGACCCCAACCGTCACACCCACCCCAACCATCCCCCCAACGCCCACGCCAATTCCGGTAACTCCGGGGGCGCCCAGCCCCACCCCCAGTTCTACCCCCACGCCCAGCCCCAGCCCCACCCCGGCCCCTACGCTTGACCTGGCCAATGTGAGTTTTAAAAATAATGTCCTGCCCCTGTTTGAACAACACTGCACCGAATGTCATGGCGGCAGTGAACCTGAACAGGGGCTAACCCTGGAAAATTACGCCGGGGTGATGAATGGATCATTTAACGGCCCGGTGATTGAGCCGGGTAACGTCGAAAATAGTTACCTGATTGAGATGATCACTACGGGCAAAATGCCCAAAAAAGGCCCCCGCCTAACCCCCGAAGAAATCCAAATCATCACCGAGTGGGTCAAGGCCGGGGCCAAGGATAATTGATTTTTACTTTTTACCTGGGCCAAAGGTGGCCGGAACCTGAAACTTCATAATGCGGTTATTATCGGCGTCGGCCACCAGTAAATTGCCTTCCAGGTCCAAGGCCAGGCCGTTGGGCAGGCCAAAGGAAGCCACATCCTGGCCGTACTGTCCCCACGTGCCGATAACCTGCCCGGTTTTGTCATAAACGATAATGCGATAGCCCTCCGGGTCGCTGATAAAAATGCGGCCCTGCCTGTCTACCACCAGTGAGGGTTTGTTGACCACACTTTCGCTGTCCCAACCCGTGACGCTCCACTGCGCTACCGGCTGAAAGTTGGCGTCAAACTTTTGGATGCGGTGGTTCCAGGTGTCGGCCACATAGATATTGCCCTGGCTGTCAATGTCAATCCCCACCGGCTCTTCAAACGCGCCGGGGATAATGCCGCCGCCGCCCCAGGCCTGGATGAACTGCCCGCCGGCCGTAAATTTTTGCACCCGCTTGTTGCCGGTATCGGTCACATACACATTGCCCTGCGGGTCAATGGCTACATCACGCGGCCCCCAAAATTTACCCGGTTCCGCCTGCGGGTCGCCCTGCTGCACATTGGCAAAACCGCCAAACTCGCCCTGGTATTGACCGACCAGGCTGAACATCTGCACCCGGTGATTCCAGGTATCGGCCACGTAAATGACGCCGTTGTTGCTGACCGCAATGCCCCAGGGTTCGTTGAATTGGCCCTTGTCTGTGCCCTGAGTACCCCATTCCAAAATAAACTTGCCGTCTTTGCCAAAGGCCTGGATACGGTGATTGCCGGTATCGGCCACGTAGACAGAGCCATCCGGCCCCACGGCCACATTGCGCGGGGTGATAAACTGCCCTTCACCCTTGCCGTTGCTGCCCCACACGGCGCTGGCGCTCAGGTCAACCCGTTTGCCTTCATAGGGATCAATGGCGCCGCCCTGAGTTAACTGCTGCACCGGCCCGCTCTGGTAATCCCAAACTTCTTTGAGCACATCGTTGCGAATGTAGACATAGAAACGATGGACAAAGGGCCACTCGTTGAGCTTGTAATCCTCATACTCCCGATAAAAGATAATTTTCCAGAGTTTGCGCCAGTTGTCGCGCACGGTTTGGCGGCGGGCGGCCTGGGCCTCGGCGGTATCGGGGACGCCCTCTTGCGGCGGCGGGCCAGACACATAGGTTTGCCACAGCCGGCCGGGGGTTTGATTTTTGTAATCCTCCATCGGCCACCACACCAGGCGATAGTTAAAGCGGGTGTACTTGTCGCCCAGGTAAGGTTTGACTTTGCTCTCATTGGCCGAGCCGACGATGACTACCGGGGCGTCCAGGGCTTCGCGGGTGGGATTTTCGCCATAGTAGGCCCGGTTGGGATATTCTCGCATGTACCATTCCAGCGGCCAGGTGGAGTCGTTATCGTAGGCTATCTTAATCATCTTGTCGCCCACGGTGCGGCGCGAGATCTCATCAATTTGGGCCAGGGCCAGCTTTACATCCGGGCCGCCGTGCGCGTAAACCATAATCTCGTTGACGTAATCATAATTGACAAAGTTGAAGAGCCAGGCAAAACGAATGGTCAGCAGCACCAGCACCAACAGCAGGGTGACAAAGGCGGTGCGCAGGGCCAATCCCCGCCCCATGCGCCGGCCCGCCTGCCAGACCACTCCGGCCAGCACTACCAAAATAACGATGGCCGCCAAAAATTGGGTAGTCTCGTTGATGGATTGGAGCGACTGACTTTGGAATGGTTGCGCGCTAAACAGAGCCACCACGGCCGGGATGACCAATAACAAAGCGCCGGCCAGCAGCCAGCCGCCCTTCTGCCGGGCTTCGGCCCAGTTAAAGCTGCCCAGCGAGGTTTGCAGCACGTGCCCGGTCAAAAAGATGAGCGGCAGGGTCATGTGGACGGTTAGCCAGGGCATTTTCTCGCCGGCCCAACTGTAAACAGCAAAGGCCAGTATCACCCAGTAGACGGTGAAGATGGCAAAGGTGCCGCCGTCGGAGGGGGTGACAGGGTGCAGGGGTGCAGAGGTGGAAGGTGAAGAGGCGGGGGCGAGGTCGGAGTCGGCGTAGCCGGGCAGATTGCGGCGCAGCAGGTAGACCAGTCCACCGATAATACCAACAAAGAAAGGCAAAAATTCATACAGCGGCACCAGGAACAGGTAATAGTACCAGGGCTGGCCGCCGCGCTGCACATCGTGCTGGCTAAGCCAATAGCTGATAGCGCCGATGCTGCCGGAGTAAATCCCATAAATATTGGAGAAAAAGGTGGTGTGCAGCAAAATAAAGATGACCAGCGCCAGCAAAACGGCCTTGGCCAGTTCGGTGCGGCGGGGCAAGATGTTGTGCAAAACCTGGGTGACGGGCCGGTTGGCCCGGTCAACCCCAAACTGGATCAAAACCGCCGCGCCCAACATCTCCATAATCAGGATAATCAGATCAATCACTTCCCAGGGTTTGGGAGCTTTGTCGCCCTCGGCCTGGGTCAGAGCCTGGGCCTGGCTGACCAGGTAAGCATCGGCCAAAAGGCCCAGCAGCATCACCCCCAGCAAACCAAATGTCACCAACCGCCGGTTGGCCGGGGAGAGATTCTCCCACATATAAGCCAGGGCGACAAAGGTGAAGCCGATAAAGCCATGAATATAGGCCGCTTCCATGGTCGAAAGCATGAGCGAGGTGGCCGCCGCGCCAATGTACAGCCAGCGGTTGGAGCGGGTCCGCATAATCTGGAAGAAGGCCAGGAACATCAACAGGGTGAAGAAATCCAAAAAGGTATCGTGGCGAATGTAGCGGCTGTAATACATCAAACCCGGCGAAATCAAAATCATAAAGGAGACCGCCAGCGCGCCGAATCGCCCCAGCCAGGGCCGGAACCAGTAGGGCAAAATGACCATAGCGATGCCAAACAGGGCCGGCCCGATGCGGGCGGTAAAGTCGCTATCGCCAAAGAGAAAGTACATCAGCGCGGTGATGTGGAACAGCGAAGGGCCGTGCATGAGCGGGTCGTGCTGGTAGCCCTTGCCGGCGTAAAGATTCCAGGAGTAAAGGGTATGCAGACTTTCATCGTGGCTCATCACCCGCGCCCCCAAATCATAAAAGCGGGTAAAGACCGCCACGATGAAAAAGGTGGCGTACAACACTAATTCCCAGTTCAGGGTGAACAGGGAAAGAAAGGGCGTGTCTAAGGTGAATTTTCTCGAAAAAGCATCACTTTTAATAGTCATAAATCATCCTTATTAGAATAAGCAACTACAAACACTTAATCTATTACCCAATTAAGATTACGACCTATTAACAATTCGGTCATTTTTTTATGATGAGTATTTTTCATTGTAATTTTTTTTGTGGCAAAGCCATGAAATTGTGCCAATTCTCGAACTACTTCATCGTCATTATAAGTCATTAAGAAATCACCGGTAAGCTTGCTTACTATTCTAAACAATTCTTCATGGTCAAGTTCGGAGTGTGTATAAAGCCGACTTCCGGCTTTCTTTTCTCCCAGAGTATAAGGAGGGTCAACGAAAAAGGCGACGTTTTTACACTGGATAAATCGCTCCAGTATTTCAACCCCATCTCCTTGGATGAAAGTAATATTATTTTGAATTGTAGCAATAGCCAAAATACGCTTTCTGAGCGTTTCAGAGTACCAACGAGATTTCAGCCCTCTTTTATTTTCACCACTTTTTATTTTTCCTGCTCCCGATGTAAGAATACCACCTCGATTGACCCGATTCTTAAGAATAGTCTGAAATGCCTTTTCTTTCAGTGTAAGATTGGTTTTTGATAGTTCGGCTTCGACAGATTCGGGGGTAAGCTCAAAAGTGATAATCTTATGAGCCAGCCATTCCCCACCACCATTCAGAATCGTCTGCCAAACAGCACCTACCTCATTGTCTAACTCTACTAATGTAACGTGGTCTGCGAGTTGTTCAAACACAACTGTCAATCCGACAATCCCGCCCCCTGCAAATGGCTCAATAAACTCAGTTGGGCGATAGGGTAAACTATGAAGCCACTGTCTTATTCTTGGAATTAGCCATGTTTTGCCACCTGGGTAACGGAAGGGGCTACGCATTGGAGTTGATAATATGTTATTTTGGGAAGGAGATAGTTGAGGCCCGATCATGAAATAACCTGAGTCAGTAGTTTCTTAATCGATTCAATATAAGGTGAGTATTCAGCCTTCTCTTGATGTGCCCAAAATGCAATCCGACAACGGTCAAACAGAACACCAACTTTCCTGGACCAAAGCTCCCATTAACTGCGTTTAACTCGATGCGGAATAAAAAAGGAACGCATTGGAGGATGGATAGGTGTAAATTGCATCCACTGCTCACAAAATGTTCTAGGCTGTAACTCACCCACTTTTTGTTTCCAATGTTGGCCGGCAGCGCATTGACCGAATAGCAACATTTTACTAGGTTGTTTATCAGTAAAATCTTTCCAAGCAATTAAGTCCAAGGTGTCATCCTTGCGATCCAGGGGCGCTTGTAATTTATATCCACCGCCTTCACCAATGAGATTACATAGCTCTACTATTGCTTCAGGAAATGGCTTTGGCAGTTCTATCCGGGGAAAACCAAAGCCAATCGCCCGTCCTTGCAAATAGCCCTTAGCAGCCAAACAAGAAATTTGTTCAAATAGTTTTGAGTCTTTGTCAGTTTCACCTAGGCCAAAATATGAAAGGCATAAACAAAATGTATATACAGGAAAACTTTCCCAAGTTGATTTAAGCCGAAGAACTCCTCGGTAGTTGAGATCAAAAGGATATGCTTCACCCGTAGCTACTACGCGTTGCTCTAACTCTTCAAAGGTGTCCAAAATCTTGTGCTCAATTGCCTCATCGTCGTCAAGTTCAAACAGAGCAGCTCTATATAAAGCTCGTTCTAAATCCCCTCGACTTGAGTTGCGGTCAGAGTCTAGTATAGCGTAAATTTCCAGCCAATCTGCTAATTTTAACGGGTTGATAGGTTCATCGGGTAGTTCAAACATGTTATTATTTTCTAGATTGAGAGGGGTGCTTTGGTTGCTTAACTTCCTTACTTTCTATTCTTGTTTCCATTTCATCTCTGATAGTTTGAGCATAAAGTAAGATGTCATTAATAGTTTCGTACAAATCCTCTCTGCCATCGTATCCAGTTGTAACAGTTGCTTTAGCATTTTGTAATTCCGCCTTAGCGTTATATAAAGCATCACGAAAGCGTTGCTTGTCTCCGATCGCAACATTATATGCAACGTCGAGTCGCCGAGTTCTGCGCAAAACAGATAAAGAATCTGGTTTACTTATAACCTCTCTAAGAGTGTTTAAATCAGGATTTTGTGTCCGAACAACTGGTTCAAGCCCTACTGACTTTTTACCATATAACCAACTCATCAATTCTCCTAACTCTGGAACCTTTGATGTGGGAACAGGGCTAGGTTTCAGAGAGGACTCCGAGTCAATACCCAGAAAATCTTGAAACCCCTTCTGATCAACAGCAGTATAGAGGTGTGAGAAATAAAAACGGTTGCGGGCCCTATCTTCTTTTTCAAATACTCCTTGTGTCTCCGCTTGTTCGAGGACTTTGTAGCCTCGGTACATTCGTTTTACTGTCGCATGTTGATCACCAATCTTTTCGGCTATTTCTGGGAGTGGAATGCCGTAGCTTTCGTACACCTGTGCAATATATTTAGCCTTACTAAAACTATCCCACGCTTTGATTCCGTTGATATGACGAAACCCAAGCATCTCCCATAGAGCTTTTCGACCTGGGTAAATAATTGCCGGCAATTGTTCCAACTCTTGTTGCCTTTTTGTGTCAATTTCAGGCAAGTTGGTTGCCTTAACTTTTTCTCTCAACTTTTTGTCACATAGAAGAAGCACAGCAGTTAATCTACGATTACCTTCAATGACAGTGTACTGTCGCTTTTGCGGGTCTTTTTCATCAGGATTCTTGATAATAACTAACAAAGGCTCTGAGCGGAAAAATCCATTTTCAGCAATAGACCAGGCTACTTCGTTTACAGCCATTTCGGTCCACATAATTTTTACCAATTCATCGGGTGTATCAATATCTACCCGTCCAGCAAAACGAGGATTTTCAGAATCTAGAAGGAGTTGAGCGACTGGTAAATCAACAATCTTGTTAGGATTGGGTTCTGGTAACTCATCCTGAGTGTTTATCTTAGCCACATCACCCTCCCACATTTTTGCTTTGGTCTATTAAGCCAAGCTTTTGCATCTGTTCACGCATATATTGCGCCCAACCAGAAAATTCATCCAGAACACCTGCAATAATTTCGGGATCATCTCTTATTTCTGGATCAAGTAGGAACTCATAGATAGCCGTATACTCACCTTGGCTAACCTCTTCGGGATGATAGAATATTTTCTCGACAAGGGAAACGTAATCTTCACCATCTTCATTAGGTAAACCTTTGGAACGATTAAAAAAGTCAATCATAGAATTTTACACCAAAGAACTACACATTCTAAGGAGCCGTCCAAAAATAACTTTGCACTTTGACAATCACATATCAGCCGGATAAAGGGCGAGGTTTCAAGATGTAATTCCAAGTGGGGCAAACCCGACGCCGGACTAACTGGAGGGCTTGACGTTGTTGTTTAGAAACCTTCTCTCCTTTTTTGAAGACGCGATCCACCAAAAAAGCTTTGACGACTAAGCCTGTCTGGGTAGTGGTGTTACGGATGTAGCCTAACATCGTCTGAAAGGTACGCAACGGCTGTCCAGCCCAATTGGCACTAATCTGACCAAAGAGACGAGGCTCAATGGGGTTCCATTTGGAACTGCCGGTCGGATAATGACAGAGGATGACCTCAATACCAAACTGATCGGCCAGTTGGGTCTGGACTTGATACTTCCAACTCCAGTAGTGGCAGTTGTTACTGCCGCCAGCATCGGCCAAAATCAAGAGCTTATCTTCGTGAGCAAAACGGGGCCGGTCAGGGTCAGCCCACCACTGAGCGATGGCATAGGCCGCAAATTCGGGCGTATCGGCTGAAGTGCCGAGGTAAACATAGCCTTGATTGTGGGTCAGGTCATAAATCCCGTGGGGCACGGCCCGACCCTGGCTATCCTGCTTGAAATCGTGGGCATTGACCTTATGGGGTCTCGTCGCCAGGTTCGACCCTCATTTTTGAAGTTGCCGATTAGCTCTTTCTTTTTCGTGTCCACACTGATCACCGGATAACCAGCCTGCAAAAAGAGCCGTTTGAGCCGCCGGATATAGCGAAATTGCTTATCCCGGTCAGGATGGGCCGCTCCCTGTAAGTCGGCCCGATTGCTCAACAAGCGGTACTTCAGCTTCCGTAACAAGCGCCGGACGGTACTGCGGCTTACCTCATACTTTAATTCGCGCAACCGCTTGACCAAACGACGCAAACTCTGCCGCACCCATTGCTTTTGGCTCATCGGGTCACCGGCAAGCTCCTCGCTTACCTCAGCCATCAAGGCCGCTTCCAGGGCTAATTGTTTTTTTCAACCGCTTTACGACCTCCGCCCGCTTGACGGATCCGCTCGGTCGGCCGCTCGGCTAAATCTTGA
>CAZDMM010000181.1:0-11021 GCA_964505845.1 uncultured Caldilineaceae bacterium | reverse complement strand
ATTATGCCGTTTGAGTACGTCTTCGGCAATTTTATTTAATTCTTCGGTAGTAACCCCTGGCCGGGTATGCCGACGAATTTCATCCAGGGCCAACGCCACAATTTTTCCCGCCTGACGCATCAAGGCTATTTCTTCTTTAGATTTCAAAACGACGCGTCGGGCATTGGTCTTGAAAAACATTTTTCTCAGGAACTTTTGATAAAACTTAAAAAACTAATCTGAAATCTCAGGAAGACTCCTAGCCTTAGCTAATGAAACCTTCGTAATGGCGCATTAACAATTGGGCTTGAAGTTGCTTCATCGTATCCAACACTACCCCCACCACAATCAGCAATCCCGTACTGGTAATTAAGAGCGCCTGAGTCTGGCTTCCGGTTTGATTCACCCCGGGGATGATATTGACCAGCCAGGGTAATAGCGCTACTCCACCCAACAACAAAGCTCCTACCAGGGTTATACGCTGCAAAACTTTGTTGAGGTAATCTTCAGTCCGCTTGCCGGGCCGCATCCCCGGAATGAAGCCGCCCTGGCGCTGTAAATTGTCGGCCAAGTTTTGCTGCTTAAAAATCACATCCGTATAGAAGTAGGTAAACCCAACCACCATCAAAAAATAGAGCAGCCAATAAGGGGTGGCGCTTAGATTTGGGTGAGGGCTAAAATGGTCAACAATACCTTTGGCTAAACCAGCCACAAACGGGCTTGCACTAAACTGAAAATAACCGGCCACCGCACTCGGAAAAATCATGATGGATTGAGCAAAAATTAACGGGATCATCCCGGCGCTGTTTACCTTTAAGGGAATATGGGTGCTTTGGCCGCCATAGACCTTGGTTCCGCGCACACGCTTGCCATATTGCACCGGAATACGGCGCTGACCCTCTTGCACATAAGCGATGACGGCAATGGTTAACACCGTAATCACTGCAAACACAACCAGGTTAAACCACTCTTGACTGCTTACAAAGCGGCCAATTTGTCCTGGAATCTGCGCTGCAATGCCACCAAAGATGATAATTGAAACCCCATTACCGATTCCCTGCTCGGTAATTAATTCACCCATCCACAGCGCCACCATAGTACCCGCAGTCATAGTAATCAAAGTCGCAATCGTAGCTAACGGATCCACGCTCCAGCCAAAATTGGTGAGTACACCTGGCACTGAATTTTGAATGAAGACAATCTGGCCATAACCTTGCAGCAAGGCCAAAGGAACTGCCAACCAATGGGTATAAAGGTTGATTTTATTACGCCCCTGTTCACCCTCTTTTGAAAGTTCCTGCAGTTGTGGAATAAGTGGAGTTAACAATTGGATAATAATTGAAGCCGTAATGTAAGGATAAACTCCCATGGCCATAACGGAGAAGCGAGCTAACGCACCCCCCGATAATATGTTGAGAAACTGCACAATAGTGCTTCCCTGTTCCCCTGACTCCAGAAAACGCTGTAGTGCTGCCCCATCAACACCGGGAACCGGCACGTGCGCTGCAGCCCGATAGGCGACCAAGATCAGCAACGTAAACAGAATTTTTCGTCGCAAATCTGGTAATGTTAGTGCATTTCGAATTGCTTCAATCATCAGAACACTCAGTCCTTAACCATAGTAATAAGGGGGTTAGAGCTTGGCCCGCCTTTATCTTTCCAATCGTTTCGCTGTCACTCTTGCTTAAGATAAAGGTAACACTTCTACTGTACCACCGGCCGCTTCAATCTTTTCTTTGGCGCTTTTAGAAAAGCGATGAGCCTTTACCGTTAATGCCGTAGTAATCTCACCATTACCCAAAATTGCCACCGCTTTGTCAGAACGCTTAATTACACCCGCTTCAATCAAAACTTCTGGTGTTACCTCTTGGCTGGCCTCACCAAATTTTTCCTGCAACAGCTCAATATTCACCGGCTTATATTCAACCCGATGAATATTGGTAAAACCTCGTCGGAAAGGCAAACGCCGTACCAGTGGAAGCTGTCCACCCTCAAAATATGGCCCCTTGCCTCCCCCAGAACGCGCCCCCTGGCCTTTAATACCTCTGCCAGAAGTCTTGCCATGCCCAGAAGACATCCCCCGGCCAACCCGTTTTTTTCTTTTGTTACTACCTGCAGCAGGTCTCAAATCATGTAACTGCATTTTTTAGATACCTCCGATTTGTAAGAACAACCAGTCGTTTAGGCAGATTCTTCCACTCGAACTAAATGTGGAACTTTATTGATCATCCCTCTAATGACAGGGGTATCATTCTGCTCAACGGTCTGGCCTAATCGGCGCAATCCCAAAGCCCGCACAGTCTTTTTTTGACGTATCGAGTAGCCAATTGCGCTTTTTACCCACGTAATTTTTAAGGTTTTAGATGTATTATCAGCCATGGTTGTTACCTCTGCCTAACCAGAAGGGTTGCACTCGGTTAACCGGAATACCTCGATTTTGAGCAACTTCCAACGGGTCTTGCAATTCACCCAACGCTTTGATAGTTGCTTTGACCACATTTAAAATATTGGAACTACCCTTACTCTTAGTCAAAATGTCGTGAATACCTGCGGCTTCAATAACCGCCCGCACCCCACCGCCGGCGATAACCCCGGTACCGGGAGAGGCAGGTTTAAGAAAGACCTCTGCCGCACTAAACCGAGTCGTCACTTCATGGGGGATAGTTGTACCTGCGGTGGCCACTTTTCGCATGTTGCGTCGCGCCCGCTCCGAGCCTTTGCGGATTGCTTCCGGCACCTCACGCGCTTTACCAGTGCCAATCCCTACACTCCCTTTGCCATCTCCTACCACCACTGTTGCCCTAAAGCTAAAGCGACGCCCTCCCTTAACCACTTTGGCTGTACGGGCCACGTGGACAACTCGCTCATCAAGTTCCTCTACTGCATCTTGAAATTCACGCTTTGCCATAAACCTCTCCTTGAAAGACGTTAAACCTTAAAACTTAAGTCCTGCCTCACGTGAGGCGTCAGCCAAAGCTTTGACGCGGCCGTGATACTTATAACCACCCCGATCAAACACTACCTGGGTAATTCCGGCCGCCAGGGCTCGTTGGGCTACCAGCTTACCCACCAAAACTGATCGCTCTTTTTTGGTTTTACCCTTAGCGTCATCACTGATGCTTGGATCTAAACTGGAAGCCGCTACCAGAGTAGCGCCAGTAGAATCATCAATCACCTGGGCATAAATGTGACTCAAGCTGCGGAACACATTTAAGCGGGGGCGTTCAGGCAAACCAAATAGATGTTTGCGAACACGGGCTTGCCGACGTTTACGTGCTACAAATTTAGGATTAGTTTTTCCCATAACTACCATTCTCCAATTTGCCTGTGACTACTTGGCCTTGCCAGCTTTACCGGCTTTGCGGCGGATCTTTTCGCCAACATACAGGATACCTTTGCCCTTGTAAGGCTCTGGGGGCCGCGTTCGCCGAATACGAGCGCAAATCTCACCGATTAGTTCTTTATCAGAACCAACTACGGCTAATTCACGTCCAGATTTATCAACTTCAAAACTGATACCCGCCGGCGGCTCAAACACCACGTTATGCGAGTAGCCAACACTCAAAACCAGGTTTTTGCCATCCACGTTAGCTCGATATCCCACGCCTTCAATAAACATCTGGCGTTTAAAGCCGCTGCTTACACCGACCACCATGTTATTGAGCAAAGCGCGGGTCAACCCATGTTTAGCGCGGTGAGTCCGGTGGTCGCTATTCCGTGTGGCGATAAGCTGACCATCTTCCTGGGTTATTTCAATTTCCGGGGGAAAGTTACGGGTCAGTTCACCTTTAGGCCCCTTGACCGTGACTGCATTTTTGTTTATATCAACAGTGACCCCTTTAGGCAGGGCAACCGGTAATCGTCCAATTCTCGACATCGTGTCACCTCACTTTGAGTAGTTATACCCGCTACCAAACATTACAGATAATTTCGCCGCCTACACCCAACCGGCGCGCCTCACGGCCGGTCATGACTCCTTTTGAAGTCGAGACAATTGAAATACCCAGGCCACTTCTGACCCAGGGGATATCTTGCTTGCGCGAGTATGTACGTCGCCCTGGTTTGCTAACCCGTTCCATATTGGTAATAACTGGCCTGGGATGGCGTTCACGAGTGTACTTCAAATGAACTAACAAAGTAGATGATACCTTGCCGGGTAAAATCTCGTAATCTTGAATAAAACCTTCTTCTTTCAAGATTTTGGCAATAGCTTCGCGCATCTTGGAAGTCGGCATAGCCACCTGGGGATGTTTAGCCATGCAGGCATTTCTGATGCGGGTCAACATATCCGCAATGGGGTCTATAGTGCTCATACAGCATCCTCTTCTTCAAAATAACTAAACAGAACGTCGAACAACTTTTCAGGGCAAACCATTTTACCAGCTTGATTTTACTATGCCCGGAATCTTGCCTTCATTCGCCAACCGGCGAAAACAGATGCGGCATAAACCAAAACGGCGCATATAGGCCCGTGGACGCCCACACTGATTACAGCGATTGCGTACTCGTACCGCAAATTTTCGACGTTGTTCACGAATAATCATAGATTTTTTGGCCATTATATTTCTACCTCTTAAAGGGCATTCCTAGCAAAGCCAACAAGCGGCGGCTTTCCTCATCCGTTTTGGCTGTAGTTACAATACTAATTTCCATCCCACGGACTTTATCAATCTTATCATAATTGATTTCCGGCCAGGATAGCTGTTCTGCCAGGCCCAAATTATAATTTCCACGTCCATCAAAGGCATCGGGCGACACCCCCCGGAAATCACGCTGGCGCGCCAAAGCAATATTCAACAGCCGGTCCAGAAAATCCCACATGCGGTTCCCCCGCAGCGTTACCTTGGCCCCAATGGCGTTGCCTTCACGCAGCTTAAACGTGGCAATAGATTTCTTGGCGCGTGTAACCACCGGTTTCTGACCGGTAATAATCGCCAGGTCATTGGTGGCGTTCTCTAAAGCCTTGGCATTTTGCAGGGCTTCACCCAAACCAATGTTGACCACTGCTTTAGTAACGCGCGGCACTTCGTTGATGTTAGAGTAATTAAACTCCTTCAACATCGCTGGTACAATCTCGTCTTTATACTTATCCTTTAAACGAGGCATAATTACTTCCTTACGTACCCAAAATTTTACGAAATTTTATCAATGGGTGCGCCACACTGTTTGCACACTCGCACCTTTTTGCCTCCTTCGAGGCTAAACTTGATCCGGCTTGCTTGATCACAACTGGGACAAACCAGCATGACATTAGAAATGTGAATTGGCATCTCGCGTTCAATAATCCCGGTCTGGGTGCGAGTTTGGCTGATGGGCCGCTGGTGCTTTTTGCGAATATTGACCCCTCTGACAATCACTTTATCCCCATCGGGGTTGCGGCGCAGGCGGCGGTTGAAGCGGTCTACATACCAACCTCGTTCAATCTTTTCTACCTCGCCTCGTGCACCGATTTCATTTCCGGTAATCACTTGAACGGTATCACCCGTTTTTATCCGCTGCATGTCATTATCTCCTTACGTTATCCTGGGCGCGAGGCTTTAGAGCACTTCCGGAGCCAGGGAAACAATGCGCATAAAGCCTCTTTCACGCAGTTCACGCGCTACCGGCCCAAAAATACGAGTCCCACGCGGCCCCTTCGCTTCGGAGTCCAGAATCACCGCCGCATTATCGTCAAACTTGATGTAAGACCCATCAGGGCGGCCAATCTCCTTAGTCGTCCGCACCACCACAGCCTTGACCACGTCACCTTTTTTAACCGCCCCTTGAGGAGCTGCCTGTTTTACGGTGGCCACAATGACATCACCGACTGTGGCATAACGACGTCGCGAACCACCCACTACCTGAATACAGAGTATTTCTTTGGCCCCGCTATTATCGGCCACTTTCAAGCGACTTTCTTGTTGGATCATCTCAGTACTCCACCACTCTCTAAAAATAGTCAGCCCGGTCAGCTTCAGGCAACTGCTTCCTGCTTCTCCAGAATCTCTACCAAAGCCCACCGTTTCTCTTTGCTAATTGGTTGAGACTCGATAATCTTCACCAAGTCACCCACATGGGCGCTGTTATTCTCGTCGTGGGCCTTGTACTTTTTATGAAGCCGCATTACTTTGCCATATTGAGCATGGCGTTTTATGCGATCCACCTGCACGACAATGGTCTTATCCATTTTGTCACTGGTGACCCGGCCGATCAAAATTTTGCGTCGTTCTCTAGCCATTCCTGTTCAACTCCTCATCCACTTAATTAAGCTTTTGCTAACTTGCGCTCATGCAATATTGTTTTCATCCGAGCAATATCACGCTTGAGCGCCGTTACCCGATTGGCATCTTTCATCTGCCCAATTGCTTTTTGGAAGCGCAGATTAAAGAGTTCCTCGTAGGTTTCTTCTAGCTTGGTTTTGATTTCATCGTCAGCCAGGTTTCTAATTTCAAAAGCTTGCATGGCTCACTCCTATCCTACCGCCCGGTTAATAAACTGGGTTTTGATGGGTAATTTGTGGGCAGCCAAACGCATCGCTTCTTTGGCCGAGTCTTCAGGAACACCAGCAATTTCAAACAAAACACGCCCCGGCTTAATCACCGCCACCCAATGGTCAACCGATCCCTTGCCGCTTCCCATCCGGGTTTCGGCCGCTTTTTTAGTAACCGGTTTATCGGGAAAAATGCGAATCCACAGCTTACCCCCACGCTTGACATAGCGCACAATAGCCCGGCGAGCTGCTTCAATCTGGCGGCTGGTCATCCAGCAGGGTTCTAAAGCCTGCAAACCATACTCACCAAAGGACACTTCGGCCCCGCGAGTAGCTTGCCCTTTCATCCGGCCCCGCATCTGTTTTCGATACTTCACACGTTTTGGCATTAACATGGCACAAACCTCACTTAGTTCAAGGCATTACGTAAGCCCCAACCGGCTCCTCTTTTGGCTTGGGCAAAACTTCACCCTTATACACCCAAACCTTGACCCCAATTTTGCTAAAAGTGGTCAAAGCTTCAACGCAAGCATAATCAATATTAGCCCGCAAGGTATGGCGTGGAATACGCCCCTCTCGCTGAGTTTCAGTACGGGCCATATCAGAGCCGGCCAATCGCCCGCTGCAGGTAATCATAACACCCAAAGCTCCCGCCTTGATAGCTCGACGGACAGCCTGTTTCATAGCCCGCTTATGCGAAACCCGGCGTTCAATTTGCTGAGCAATACTTTCGCCAATCAAAAAAGCATTCACATCAGCATTGGTAATTTCGGTGACATCAATATGAACCTTCTTTTGGGTCAGAGCCTCTAACCTTTTGCGTAGTTGGTTAACCGCTGCCCCTTTACGACCAATGACAATCCCTGGTTTGGCCGTGCTGATTTTTACCGAAACTTGCTTGGCCGCCGGTAAACGCTCTACCTCAACATCGGCAATGCTGCCACGCTCATGCAAATCATAAACCAATTTACGAATTGCCAGGTCTTCTTCCAGCAAATCTCGGTACTCACCTTTTTCAGCAAACCACCGAGCCCGATGGTCCTGAATAACTCCTAATCTAAAGCCTATTGGATGAACTTTGCGACCCAAACTTCCATCTCCTTTTCTAACGTTATGTAACCAACAAAATCAAGTTACTTAACGAGTTTCAGTTGGCTTTTCTTCCAACACCACCGTAATATGAGACAGGCGCTTGCGAATCGGCTTAAACCGTCCTCGCGCTCCATAACGCGCCCGGCGTAAACGCGGCCCCTCGTCCACTGCAATTGCTGAAATCACCATATCCTCTGGCTCAAGGGCAAAGTTTTCCTCAGCATTGGCCAGGGCGCTTTTAACCGTTTTATAGACATGCACCGCCGCTGCTTGGGGCAACAGCGCCAATACTTCCAGAGCCTGCTGCGCGCGCATCCCTCGCACACTATTGACTACCCGCCGCATTTTATTGGGGGCGCCCATAACATATTTGCTTACCGCTCTAACTTGTAAATCAGCCATTTTTTATCACCTTAATCCAGAGGCATTAGCGCGTTGTGGTTTTCTCTTTAGCCACATGGCCACGGAAAAAGCGTGTCGGGACAAACTCACCCAGGCGATGCCCCACCATATTTTCCGTAATATAGATTGGCACATGACGGCGACCATCGTGAATAGCCAGAGTGTGGCCTACCATTTGAGGAAAGATAGTACTGGCTCGTGACCACGTCCGTACAACCCGTTTTTCCCCGGCCGCATTCATAGCTTCAATCTTCTTAAGCAGTTTTGGCTCTACAAATGGCCCCTTCTTCAAAGAACGAGTCATTAACTAATCTCCTTTCCCCAATTATCTAGCATTGTGCCGACGGCGGACAATAAATTTCTCAGTTAACTTATTTTTGCGAGTTTTGGCTCCAAGCGCCGGTTTACCCCAGGGAGTTTTAGGCCCTGCCATACCCACAGGCGCTCGACCTTCGCCGCCACCATGAGGGTGACTGTTAGGATCCATCGCGGTCCCACGCACGCCCGGACGGATACCTAACCAGCGTTTCCGCCCGGCTTTGCCCAACACAATATTACTGTGATCCAGATTGCCCACTTGCCCAATCGTTGCCAGACATTCCTGGCTAATCATGCGAACTTCACCACTAGGCATCCGAATTTGGGCATAAGCACCTTCTTTAGCTAAAACCTGGGCCGAGGTCCCAGCCGAACGAACTAGTTGTCCCCCTTTGCCCGGCTGCAGCTCAATGTTATGTATCTGCGTACCCAGGGGAATGCGATAAATCGGTAAGGCATTGCCCACCCGAATCTCCGCATTGGGGCCAGACATGACGGTGTCGCCTATCTTCAAGCCAAACGGAGCTAAAATATAACGTTTTTCACCATCAGCATAGGTAATTAAGGCAATGCGGGCGGTCCGGTTGGGGTCATACTCGACCGTGGAAACTTTACCGGGAATCCCAAGCTTGTCGCGCTTAAAATCAATGATCCGATACCGTTGCTTATGACCGCCGCCCTGGTGCCGGACGGTAATCCGTCCCTGATTATTGCGTCCCGCCTTCTGCTTGAGCGGCGCTAACAAACTGCGTTCCGGCTCAGAACGAGTAATCTCTTCAAAAGTTGAAACCGACATGCCCCGACGCCCTGCCGAGGTTGGTTTGTACAATTTTACAGGCATAACCACATTCTCCGTTCAGACAGGCTTAAAAACTTAACTTAAAACTTACACACCCTCAAAGGCTTCTATTCTCTGTCCCGGGGCGAGGGTTACAACCGCTTTTTTGTGGGCCGACTCTCGTTGCACTCGTTTGCGTCCCCAGCGGCCAAACTTGGGAGCACGATTAATCACCCGCACTTTGACCACATCCACATCAAAAATAAAGGATACTGCTTCGGCAATTTGTAGCTTGTTAGCCCACGAATGCACCAAAAAAGTATACTGCCCTAACTCAGCGGTGATATTGCTCTTTTCCGTGTTAACTGGCTGAATGATGATTTGATAAGGACTCATTTCCATAACGCATCTCTCCGTTGACTAACCCAGAAAACTTTCAATGACCAAAACGGCATCTTTGGGCATAATCACATAGCGATGCCCCAACAGGTCCCGTACGTTCAGGTAACTCGCTCGCAAGGTTTTAACGTTTTCCAAATTACGAGCGCTCTTTTCTACATTTTCATTGCGCTCTGGCAGTAAAATCACCGCACTCTCAGCCGCCTGTAAATTTTTGAGCAGTTGAGCCACCTCACTCGTCTTTGGCCCATCCAAAACTAATTGATCCAGTACAATAAGCTGCTCTGCCGCTGCTTTAGCCGATAAAGCCGAGCGCAGGGCCAACCGTCGCATTTTGCGGGGCATATCCTTGGTATAATCACGTGGCACCGGCTTATGGGCTTGCCCACCCCCTACAAAAATAGGCGCTTTACGGTCGCCATGCCGGGCGCGGCCCGTGCCTTTTTGACGAAACCACTTGGCCGTCGTTCCTGCCACTTCACCGCGCGTTTTAGCTTTGTGGGTCCCCAAACGCTGATTGGCAAGCTGTCGTACCAAAGCCTGATGCATCACTGCCACATTCGGCTTGATGCCAAAGATATCGTCTCGTAGTTCCAACTCTTCTACATTCGCGCCACTGGCGTTCTTGACATTAATCTTCATAGTAGACCTCACTTACCACCTTTCACGGCCGCGCGAATAACCACCAAACCGTTTTTGCCGCCAGGCACTGCGCCTCTCACGGCAATCAAATTTCTTTCTACATCTACTAACGCCACTTTAACATTTTGCACGGTGACTTGTTCATTTCCCATCCGGCCAGCCATGCGAGTCCCTTTAAGCGTTCGTCCCGGCGTGGAACCGGCGCCAATTGAGCCGGGCGCTCGCCAGCGGTCGGATTGGCCGTGAGTTTTGGGGCCGCCCGCAAAACCGTGACGTTTCACCCCACCGGCAAAGCCTTTGCCCTTGCTGGTGCCGATAACATCTACAGTCTCGCCTACCTCAAAGATGGAGGCGTCAATTTTTTGACCTTCCTGGTAATTGTCAGGGTCGTCAATACGAACTTCACGGAGGTACTGCACCGGAGGAGCGCCCGACTTTTTGAGGTGACCGGCCTTAGGTTTGTTGAGTCTCTTCTGACGAAGCTCTCCAAAACCTATTTGAATAGCGCTATAACCATCTTTTTCTACGGTTTTCTTTTGGGTCACATAGCAAGGTCCGGCTTCAATGACTGTGACCGGGATAATTTCACCTTTCGCAGTCACAATCTGGGTCATGCCTACTTTTTTGCCTAAAATACTTTTCATTTGACTGTAGGTCTGAGAACTGTTACCACCCTCAAAAACAGTGGTCATCATTCCCAACAACCTTACTCCTTTCACATTGTCTTATGTTTACACTACGACAACGGGATTATCTCTGGGTTATTTAATTTCTACATCAACACCGGCCGGTAAATTTAACCGAACCAGGGCGTCAATCGTCTTTGATTTTGGATCAATGACATCAATGAGGCGTTTGTGGGTCCGGATCTCAAATTGTTCACGAGAATCCTTGTCAATGAAAGGTGAACGCAACACCGTGAACTTTTCTATTTTAGTAGGC
>CAZDMM010000180.1:0-11092 GCA_964505845.1 uncultured Caldilineaceae bacterium | reverse complement strand
GAAAAAGGGCGACAGCATCACCTTCACACGGTTTGAGAATTATTGGGGCGAACCGGCCAAGACCGAAACTTTTGTGCTGCGCTGGAGCACCGAAGCGGCCCAGCGCATGCTGGAACTGCAATCCGGCACGATAGACGGTATTGACAACCCCTCGCCGGATGATTTTGCCACCATCGAAGGCGACAGCAACCTTAAGTTGTACCCGCGTCCAGGCTTGAACGTATTTTACCTGGGCTTCAACCGCAACTATCCGCCCTTTGACAATGAGAAAGTGCGCCAGGCCCTCTCCTACGCCATTGATAAGCAGCGCATTGTGGATAACTTCTTCCCCGGCGGCTCAGAAGTGGCCCAGTATGTCACTCCCTGTTCCATTCCCGGCGGCTGCGAAGGGCCGGCCTGGCCGGAGTACAATCCGGAGAAGGCCAAAGAACTGCTGGCCGAAGCCGGTTTCCCCGATGGCTTTGACACCAAGCTGGCTTACCGCGATGTGGTGCGGGCTTATCTGCCGGAACCGGGCGTAGTGGCCCAGGACATCCAGGCTCAGTTGAAAGAAGTTGGCATCAATGTTGAAATCGAAGTGATGGAAAGCGGCGCTTTTGTGGACGCAGCCATTCAGGGCCGGCTTGAAAGCCTGTACCTGCTGGGTCAAAACGCCGACTATCCCGATACCACCAACTTTATGGATTACCACTTTGGTTTTGGGGCGACCCAGCTTTTTGGGGAAGGCTTTAGCGATTTACAGGATGTGCTGCAGCAGGCCGCCAGCTTGTCGGACCAGGCCGAGCGCAACAAATTGTACGCCAGGGCCAATGAGCTTGTTACCCAGCATGTGCCGATGGTGCCGATTGCTCACGGTGGCTCTGCCACAGTTTGGAAGGCTGATGTTGAGGGGGCGCATGCTTCCCCGGTGGGCGATGAGCAGTTTGCCAAAATGGGGATTGCCGGGCAGGATACCCTGGTGTGGATGCAGGGCGCGGAACCGATCAGCGCCTACTGCGCCGACGAAGGCGACGGTGAAACGGCCCGCCTGTGCCAGACGGTTGGGGAGCCGCTGGTGCGCTTTTCCGTCGGCGGTACGGATGTAGTGCCGGCCCTGGCCGAGAGTTTTGAGGTGAACAAAGACCTGACCGAGTGGACCTTTAAGCTGCGCCCTGGGGTCAAGTTCCACGATGGCAGCGATTTGGATGCTCAGGACGTGGTCACGACCTTTGAGGTGCAGTGGGATGCCGCTAATCCCTGGCACACCGGGCGGGCCGGTGATTTTCAATACTTCCAGATTTACTTTGGTAAATTCAAAAACGCCAAGCCTGCGGCCGAGTAATAAGGCCACACCTTGTTTTTCGGCTTAGGGGAATAATAGAAACAGGCGAGCAAACCGGGTTTACTCGCCTGTTTCTTTAACAGCCGGTTACTTTAACCAGTTTACTTGTGCATATTGGTATCGTGGGGTACAATTTGGCTTACTTTCAACGTAGAAAGGAGCAGGGATTGTAATGTTACAATACATCAGTCGCCGGGTGGCGTTGGCTGTCCCGGTGCTGCTGGGTATTTTATTTGCCACTTTTGCCCTGGCTCGGATTATCCCTGGCGACCCCTGCCGCGCCGTGTTGGGTGAGCGAGCCACCGCTGAAATTTGCGATGCTTTCATCAAACGCAACGGGTTGGACCAGCCTATCCCGGTGCAGTTTGTCATCTACCTCAAGCAAATTGTGCTGGAGCGCGACCTGGGCGAATCCTTCCGCTTTGGCCGCCCCGTCGTCGAAATCATCGTCGAACGTCTCCCCGTTACCGTTGAATTAGCCCTGACCTCGATGGTATTTGCCACGATTCTGGGCGTTTTGCTGGGCGTTGTTTCGGCCTATTGGCATAACTCACTCATTGACGTGGGCACGATGGTGGGGGCCAACATTGGCGTCTCCGTGCCAATTTTTGTGCTGGGCTTGTTGATGCAGTATGTGTTTGCGCTGCTTTTGAAGGATACCTTTCTGCAAATGCCCCCTTCCGGGCGCTTAACCTCCGGCGTTACCAATCCTCCTTTCTTTCAAGTTTGGGAATGGCATGTTCAAGATGGTACCACCCTTTTTACCTTCTTGAGCTTTGTGGGCAACCTCAATGCGCTTAATGCTTTGATCACCGGCAACTGGGCCGCTTTTTGGGACGGGTTGAAGCACCTCATCTTGCCGGCTGTCACCGTCGGCACCATTCCCCTGGCCATTATTGCCCGCATCACCCGCGCCAGCCTGTTAGAGGTCTTAAGCCTGGATTACATTCGCACCGCCAGGGCCAAAGGTTTGGCTGAAGTAGGGGTCGTTTTTAGACACGGTTTAAGCAATGCCCTGCTGCCGGTTGTGACCATTATTGGTTTGCAGTTGGGGTCGTTGTTGGCGGGCGCAGTGCTCACCGAAACTATTTTTAACCTGGCCGGGTTAGGACGCACCCTGTTTGAGGCCATAACCGCCCGTGATTACATTATTGTTCAGGGCTTTACCATGATCATTGCGGTGAGCTTTGTGGTCATCAATTTGCTGGTGGATATTTCTTACGCTTTTCTTGACCCACGTATTCGCTTGAGTTGATCGAGTAGGAAAGACGACAGTCACTTGGACAAAAAGTGACTCCCACCTCACACTGCATAGATAGAGGAATTTATGACGGCTGAAACGCTTCCAATAAAAACGGCAGTACCCAAAGCTGCCTCCAAAGAACCCAGCAGTCTCTATCGTGATGCTGTCCGGCATATTATCCAGAAGCGTTCGGCGGTTATTGGGATTATTATTTTAATTTCTTTAGCCTTGATTGCTGTTTTTGCGCCGCTCATTGCCCCGTATGACCCGGAACAACAGTTGATTGGGATTGAAAAAGGGGTCAAAAAACGTTCAGCGCCATGTATCCACCTGTTGGGCTGCCCGGCCAATCAGCCCCAGCACGTCTTTGGGGTTGACGCCAACTTTAGAGATTTCTTCAGCCGGGTCGTTTATGGTTCGCGCTTATCTCTGCAAGTAGGTTTTGCCTCGGTAACGTTTGCCATTATTGTGGGCACTATTTTAGGGGCTGTGGCCGGTTTTGTGGGTGGTTGGGTTGACCACATCATCATGGGCATCATGGATGTATTTTTAGCCTTTCCAGCTCTGATTCTGGCTATTGCCATTGTCACAGTTTTGGGGCCGGGCTTGATCAATGCCCTGTTGGCTATCGGCATTGTCACCATTCCGGCCTATGCCCGGGTCATTCGCTCCAGCGTGCTTTCGGTAAAGCAGCGAGATTTTGTCCTGGCGGGTCGAGCTTTGGGAGTGCCGCCGCTGCGGATTCTGCTGCGCGATGTTCTGCCCAATTCAATTACCCCGTTGATTGTCCAGGGAACCCTGGGCATTGGCACTGCCATTGTTGAAGTGGCTGCGCTGTCCTTTTTGGGCCTGGGCGCTCAACCGCCCACCCCAGAGTGGGGTCTAATGGTCAGCGCCGAGCGGAATCAAATCTTTACGGCCCCTTACCTGGTGCTGATCCCCGGTATCGCCATTGCCATTGTCGTGCTGGGCTTTAACCTGCTGGGGGATGGTTTGCAAGACGCCTTAAATCCACGTCTCAATCGCCGCTGAGTTTTTTAGTTCACCTCTTTTGAATTTACCCGGAACCTGCCGGTGCTTTCATCGTTGATTTTCTGATGTGATAGGATCCGTATGGCTCAAATTACTATTCCGCCCCGCCGCGATATTCCTCTTCAATACACCTGGAACGCCCCCAGCGTCTTTGCCTCCGATGAGGACTGGGAGGCGGAATTGCAAAGTATCCTGGACAGCCTGCCGGAGTTAGACCGCTTTCGAGGACATTTGGGCGATTCTCCGGCTGTGCTGACCGAAGCCAACGAGGTGATTGACCGCCTGGTTTACCGGGCCGGCCGGGTTTCCGTTTATGCCGGCATGTCTCACGAGGTAGATACCGGCAATCAGGCCGCCGTCAGGATGTCGAGCCAGGCCCGCAGCCTGATGGGGCGCGTCCGGGCCGCCCTGGCTTTTCTCGATCCAGAACTGCTGGCAATTGGGCAAGATACCCTGCGCGCCTGGATGGCCGCCGCGCCGCGCCTGGCGCAGTACAGCCATTATGTGGATAACCTCTTTCGGCGGCAGGCTCACGTGCGCTCCCAGGAGGTAGAAGAGGTGATGGGCCTGCTGGTTGACCCGTTTAGCAGCGTTTCTCAGGTGGCCGGTATTCTCACGGACAGCGACTTTAAATTTGCCCCGGCCCAAGCCGGCGATGGGGTTGAAGCGCCCGTAACCCAGGGCACGTATGAAACCCTGCTGGCCAGCCCCGACCGCGCCACCCGGCAGACAGCCTGGCAAAGCTACACCGACACCTACCTGGCCTTTAAAAATACCCTGGCCGCCAATTTAATCACCTCGGTCAAGCAAAATGTATTTATGGCCCGCGTGCGGCGTCACCCTTCTACCCTGGTTGCCGCCCTTTTTTACCCTAACATTCCGCCGCTAGTTTACCACAACTTGATTGACGTTTTTCGAGCTAACCTGCCCACCTGGCGCCGCTATTGGGCTGTTCGACGCCGGGCGCTGGGCCTGGCGCAGCTTTACCCTTACGATATTTGGGCGCCCCTCACCCCTCACCGCCCCCAGATTCCCTATGAGCAGGCGGTTGACTGGATTGGCCAGGCCCTTGCTCCCCTGGGCGCAGAGTATGTGCAAACCCTGCGTCGAGGCTGCCTGGAGGAGCGCTGGGTGGATGTGCTGCCCAACCAGGGCAAAGCCGGGGGAGCCTTTTCCAGCGGCCGGCCCGGCACCCACCCCTTTATCTTGATGAGTTACGACAACACCATCTTTAGCCTCAGCACCCTGGCCCACGAGTTGGGCCATTCCATGCATTCTTACCTGACCTGGCAGCACCAGCCCATCATCTACAGCCGCTACTCCCTCTTTGCCGCCGAGGTCGCTTCTAATTTTAACCAGGCCATGCTCAGAGCCTACCTTCTGCAAAACTACCCTGACCGTGATTTTCAAATCAGCCTCATCGAGGAGGCCATGTCAAACTTCCACCGTTATTTATTTATTATGCCTACCCTGGCCCGGTTTGAGCTGGAAATCCATGAGCGGATTGAACGGGGCGAGGGAGTTACCGCGGATGATATGATCACGCTCATGGCCGGCCTGTTTAGCGAAGGCTACGGGGAAGAAATGGTGGTGGAGCACGACCGGGTGGGCATTACCTGGGCCACCTTTGCCCATCTCTACGCCGACTATTACGTTTACCAATACGCCACCGGCATCTCGGCGGCCCATGCCCTGGCCCAGCCCATCCTGGCCGGAACGCCCGGCGCGGCCGAAGCCTACCTCAATTTCTTGAAAGCCGGCGGCTCGCTGTACCCCCTGGAGGCGCTCAAACTGGCCGGAACCGATTTGACTACCCCGCAGCCGGTCGAAGCCGCCTTTAAAATATTATCTGATTTGGTAGACAGGTTGGAGCAATTGACAGTCATTGGTAATGAGTAATCGCCAAACTCCAATTAACCAATCTCCCTCTTTTATGGAAGTTTTTGATCTATGACGCCCGAAAGCCGGCGGCCCCGTATCTTAATTTGTGATCCTATTGCTGAAGTTGGCCTGGCCTTGCTGCGCCGGTACGCGGAGGTTGAGGTTAAAACGGGCCTGAGTCAAGCGGAACTGCTGGCCCTGATTGGCGATTACGAGGCGGTGGTTACTCGCAGCGCCACCCAAATTAGCGCCGAGGTGATTGAGCAAGGCGTCCGTTTGAAGGTCATCGGGCGGGCCGGGGCCGGTTTGGATAATATTGATGTGCTGGCCGCCCAACAAAAGAACATCCAGGTGGTAAACTGCCCCGATGCCAATACCCTGGCGGTCGCCGAACACACTATGGGCCTGATGCTGGCCCTGGCCCGCGATTTGCCCCACGCCGACCTGAGCTTGAAATCGGGCCGGTGGGACAAAAGCAAATTTATGGGGACAGGGCTTTCCGGCAAAACCCTGGGCATTATTGGCTTTGGCCGGATTGGGCGCGAGGTAGCCATTCGCGCCCAGGCTTTTGGCATGAAAGTGCTGGTAAACCAGCGCCGTCCCACCCCGGAGCTAAACCTACAGGTTGGGGCTGAAGCGGTTGACCTGGTGGAGCTGCTGCAGCGCTCCGATTTTGTCACCCTGCATGTGCCTTCCAATGCCGAAACCCAGGGCCTCATCGGCGCCGCACAGTTGCGGCTGATGAAACCCACCGCCTACCTCATCAACACCGCGCGGGGTACAGTGATTGACGAAGCGGCCTTGTTGGAGGCCCTCAACCGGGGCCAGCTTGCCGGGGCCGCCCTGGATGTTTTTGCTCAGGAGCCGGCCATCCACAATCTGTTAGCCCAACACCCGCGCGTGATTGCTACCCCTCACATTGCCGCCAGCACCGCCGATGCCCAACAAACTGCCGCCATTACGGTGGCCGAAAAAATTATTGAAGCCCTGCGTAACGTCGAGCGCCAGAATCCGCTTTCGCTCCAAATTGTGCCGCTAGACAAAGTTTTTCCGCATGAACTGCTGGACCCCCGGCGGGTGGATTATCTAGTCCAGCGGCTCAAAAGTGAACAGCGGCTGGTCAACCCACCCATTGTGGTGGCCGTAGGAGACCGTTATGTAGTGCTCGATGGGGCCACCCGGGTGGCGGCCATGCGGCAGCTTGGCTATCCCCATATTGTGGTGCAGCGAGTAACCGACCTGGCTAAGCTGGGGCTGCACACCTGGCATCATATCATCTGCCACATTAGCCCGGCCGATTTGATGGCCCTGCTGCAGAGTCTGCCAGAAATTGTGATGGTGCGCTCGGAGCCTAAAAAAGTACTGGACGACCTGCTGGAATACGGCGGAGTCTGCCATCTGCATACCGTCGAGGGACAGGCATGGCTGATTCAACCGGCCCCGGGCATCAACCGGCTGGAGGCTTTGAACATCTTGACCGATACCTATATCAAAGCCGCCGGCCAGGTAACGCGCACTATTAGCAGTAACCTGGCGATCCTGCGCCAGGAGCACCCCCACATGGCTGCCCTGGTGGTCTTTCCAGAATACACGGTGGAGCAGGTGCTGCAAATTGCCCAGGCCGGGCACGCCCTGCCCGCCGGCATCACCCGCTTTATCATTCCGGGCCGGGTGCTGCGCCTCAATACGCCTTTGGAACCGCTCCGTTCTAACCAATCATTGGATGAAAAGAACGAGTGGCTGTATCAGCAGGTGCTCGAAATTCTAAGCGCCGGCAAAGCACGCTATTATGAGGAGCCGGTTTACCTGCTGGATGAATGAATCTCAAGATTGTACCTTTTCAACCGCAAGACCAGGAGGCGGTTAAAGCCCTTATTCTGGCCGGGCTGGTGGAGCATTGGGGTTGCCTGGATCCCTCCAAAAACCCTGACCTGGCCGATATTCAAACCGCCTATGCCGGGGCGACCTTTTTGGTAGCCTGGCTGGATGGCCGCATCGTAGGGACAGGGGCGCTGGTTCCGCGCTCCGCCCAGGTGGCCGAGATTGTGCGCATGTCGGTGGCGGCCCAGGTGCGCCGGCAGGGAATTGGGCGGGCGCTGCTGGAACATCTGTGTGAACGGGCCAGGCAGTTGGGCTTTGGCCGCCTGATTTTAGAAACGACCGCTACCTGGCATGAGGTTATTAAATTTTACCAACAATATGGCTTTACCATCACCCACTTTCACGAAGATGACGTTTACTTTAGCCTGGATCTGGTTTAAAAAAGCCAACCGTGCCTGTCACACTGAGGCAAAGCCGGAGCGCCTGTCGCCCGGATGGGGGCTATGCTCAGTAGCAAACGCATCCCTATGCGTCTGTGGCAGCATGGGGATGCCGCCCTACAACCACGCATTTTAGCTGGGAAAAATCCCAGATAAGGAGATATTTGTTATGAAGAATCTACTCTTTCAACTCGATACCGACCCCATTCCCAGTTCTTTTGATGGGGTGGTGGCCTACGATGGTGGAGCCGATCACCTGCTCACCTTCCCCAACATCAATCCCGAAAACGTAGAGGGTATCGTTCACGGGGCTATTTTTACCCGGGGCGGCAAAGACAAGCAGCATACGGCTCTCTTTGTCGGCGGCAGCAACTTGGCTCAGGGCGAGGCCGTCTTTGACGCCATCCAAAAGATTTTCTTCTCCAATTTTCGGGTATCGGTGATGCTTGATAGCAACGGCTGCAATACGACTGCGGCGGCGGCGGTGGCCAAAATTACCGGACTGGGCAGTGTGGCCGGCAAAAAAGCGGTGGTTCTGGCCGGAACCGGCCCGGTAGGGCAGCGCGGCGCGGTTTTGCTGGCCCTGGAAGGGGCGCACGTCACCCTCACCTCCCGCAAATTGGATCGAGCCGAGGCGGCCAGCGCCAACATGGCCCAGCGCTTTGGCGTATCGTTAACCCCCATGCAGGTGTCCGACGCCGGCTCTACCCGGGCGGCCCTGGAAGGGGCGCAGATTGTGCTGGCCGCCGGGGCAGCCGGCATCGAGCTGCTGCCCGAAGCCTTGTGGCGCGATCATCCCAACCTGGAGATTTTGGCCGATATTAACACCGTGCCGCCGCTGGGCATCGGTGGTTTGGATATGATGGATAAAGGCGGCGAACGGTACGGCAAAAAGTGTCTGGGCGGATTAGGGATCGGCAGCCTTAAAATGAAGATTCACCGTGCTGCCATTGCCAAACTTTTTGAAGCCAGCAACCAGGTTTTTAACGCCAAAGAGATTTACAACCTGGCTAAAGAATTGGCCTAAAATTGGAAGATTGGAAGGATGGAAGGTTGGAGGATTGGATGAAGTGGTATCCAGTCTTCCATCCCTCCAATCCCCCAGCCTTCCAACTTTCCTTTGTGACTTTAGGGAAAGATTTTATAGTACCTTAGCCCTAGAAATTGGTGACTTTTACCCCTATTGTTTAGCGCAAGTTTGGTTTATATTTTGTAAAGATTATATTATTAAGTACCGCAGAATTTTGCGATTTTTATTTATTATGAGAGAAAGGAAAGATAAAAATGATGAATTATCAGCCCATGAATGCTCTGCCAATGGACATCCAACAAGATTGGATGGCAACGCTCCAGCGGCAAATAAGCCCGCAGGCTGAGGGGCATTTTTACCTGGTGAATGCCCGCCGCACCCAGCCCAAGAGTTTTGAAGAGCAGCGGGTCATCGTTTTGGTGGTAGATGAAAACGGCTTCCCCATGCCAAATGTGCGGGTGGCTTTTTCTTACAGCACGGCCAACCAATATACGGTAACGCCTGATTTCTTGTGGACTCCCCCATCGCCCCCGCGCGCTTTTATTGTGCCTACCGCCGGCAGCGGCCAGATTGACCAGATTCAGGGCAGCGGCGTTAAAAAAGGCGAGCCGGGCGGCATCACCGTTTACCTGTTTGAGCCGCAATACTCCAGTGATGTCGTTACCGGGGCCGGCATGCTGGCCGACCATACCGGTCTCCACCTGACTTTCCAACTCCGCCGCAACGGCGTAGTGCCGCTGGCCGACCGGATTGCCAGCCTGGAAGCTCGCGTGGCCGCCCTGGAGGCCAGAGGCTAACCCCCTCGTTTATTCTATTGGCCGGGGTTAGGGAATCCTATTATTTTCTTTCATTCTGACCCGTTTATCCCTCCTTCACTTTCCCTAATCCCGGCCCATTTACCTCGCTGCAGCCTCATTTTTCCCCAAACGCTCGCTGATTTTTAATAAAGTAAGTGATCTTTGTCACTGTCTTTCGGCCCGATTGTTTGATATAATTTTCCCATAACCTACAACTTGTCACTCTTTCTTCTTTCTTACCTCTGTCTGCCTTTGTATAACCTTGCCTGAATATCAAATTTTTTTCTCATCTGGATATGGGTAGGTGAACTATGGAGTCGATGATTGGACAAACCCTGGGGCAGTACCAGGTTGTTGAGCAAATTGGCAAAGGTGGTATGGCCACCGTTTACAAAGCCTTTCAGCCCTCGCTCAATCGCTACGTAGCCATCAAAATCTTGCCGGCCTATTATGCCCACGAACCGGGTTTTGCCGAGCGGTTTACCCGCGAAGCCCAGGCCATTGCCCAACTGGATCATCCCCATATTCTGCCGGTGCATGACTTTGGCAAGCAGGGGGATATCAGCTACATTGTCATGAAGTATGTCCCCGCCGGCACGCTGCGCGACCAGTTGGGCCGGCCCCTGGCCCCGGCCAAAGCCGTTGACACCATCGAACAGATTGCCAGCGCCCTGGATTTTGCCCACCAACGCGGCATCTACCACCGCGATGTCAAACCCGGCAACATCCTGGTTGACCACCAGGGCTGGATTTACCTGAGCGATTTTGGCCTGGCCAAGATGGTAGAAAGCTCAGTTCAGTTGACCGGCAGCGGCGTGGGCGTGGGCACTCCGGCTTACATGAGTCCAGAGCAGGGCCAGGGTTTACCCGTAGATGGGCGCACCGATATCTACGCCCTGGGAATCATCCTCTTTGAGATGTTGACCGGCCAGGTCCCCTACGAAGCTGAAACCCCCATGGCCATTGTTATCAAACATATCACCGCCCCTATCCCCATGCCGCGCCAACTCAATCCTCATATTCCGGCTGCGGTGGAGCGAGTTCTGCTCAAGGCAATGGCTAAAAATCGGGAGGATCGTTTTGCCAGCGCCGGAGACATGGCCGCGGCTTTGCGCCAGGCGGTGCAGGGCTTAGAACCACACATCGCCGCTGCCCCAATTCAGGCCGAGGCTGCCCAAACCGCTTTGCACCGCTCGCTCGAACCCCTGCCGCCAAGTTTCCCTGCCGCTCCCCAACCTGCGGCCGGCCCGCTTTTGGCAGCCATGCCACCCCAACGGCAAAGCTTCCCCTGGCTGCCGCTGCTGGGCGGGCTGGGGGTGATGGTTGTGGCCGGGCTGTGCGTTATAGCCGGTTGGTTTTACTACAACCAGCAGGCCGCCATCCCTACCCCAACCCCACTGAGTGTGTCGCCTTTGCCAACCTTTACCCCCGTACTCGCCGTGAGTCTCCCCACTCCTACGCCATCCGCCATACCCAGCCCCACCCGTGCGCCTACTGCTGCCCCGACCCCAGGGTCAAACAGCCCGC
>CAZDMM010000179.1:4428-11158 GCA_964505845.1 uncultured Caldilineaceae bacterium | reverse complement strand
TTTCCAACCCAGCTTTGGCAATCAGGCCCAAAACGGCGGCGGCATTTTCAACAACGGCGCTACTTTTACCCTGTTCAACAAGCAAATCAACAATAACATCGCCACTACCGGCAACGGCGGCGGCGTTTACATCACCGGGAGCAGCGCTGTCACCTTAACCAATCCGGGCTTCTACCACAACCGCGCTCAAAGCAACGGCGGCGGCCTCTACCGCAGCGCCGCCGGTTTTACCGCCCTGTACCACGCCACCATGAACAGCAACGATGCCCTGACAGGTCAAGGCGGCGGCGTTTACAACACCGGCAGTTCGATGGTTATCAGCGCCAGTATTGTTGCCTTCAACACCTCCAGCAGCGGCGGCAGCGGTATTCACGGCGCAGCCAACGTTGACGTGGCCTATACCATGCGCGAAAGCAGCAATACCTATGCCGGCGTTATCCTGGGAACCGGCAATATTGATGGCGGCGCCCCCTTCATCCGAGAGCCGGGGGGCGACCTGTTATTCAATTCCCCGGCCATTGACGCCGTGCCGACGACGGCCTCCCATGTACTGGTGGACCGATTTGTTGAGGCTCGCCCCCAACTGTGCGCCAAAGATATGGGCCGCGATGAATTTTTAGTTGGGGCGCGCACCATCCCCTGGAGCAACCCCACCCCGGCCTCGGCAGTACTGACGCCTACGGCCAGCGTTACCTATACCTTTATCTTGACCAACAACAGCGAGAACTGGTCCAACGGGTTCTCGTTGGGGCCGGCCACCGGCTACACCGAAACCCTGACCCTGACCCTCAACAGCTCCCAAAATTGGGGCCAGATTGTCAGCCTCAGCGGCGGCGTTAACCCCACCGTGTTGAGCGACACCCTGGCCGGCGTCACCCTGGGGCCGGGCCAGATGACGCTGGTGACGGTCAAAGTAACCGTGCCGCCCGGTACCCTGGCTGATAAAGTGGACTCCACCAGCCTGACCTACCAGGCGGTCCAATGCCCCGACGGGCCGGTGGCTGCCGCTGCCAGCCCGGCCGCCATCACCAGCGTCGAATCGAGTCTTAATTTTATCATTGGCCCCGACAACTTTGGCGCGGCCCTGCCCGGACAGACCCTTACCTATACCCACATCCTCACCAACCTGGGCAACATCACCGATACCTATACCCTGGCGCCAGGCCCTGGCCTGTATGCCTCGGCGGTGATCAGCGAGCCGGCGTCCGGCCTCATTACCCTGGGGCCGGGGCAAACCGCTACGGTCGTCATCAGTGTGACCATCAACCCCGAAGCCGCCGGCGGCCTGCCTATCCCCGACACCACCAGCGCCATTGCCATCTCCGGGATCAACCCGGCGCTGCAAAAAGCTGCCGCCAACAACACCGTCATCAGTTACACCACCGGCACGCGCTACGTCTCCCTGGCCGGCACCGACTCGATTGCCGATGAAACGGAGCTGACCGGCTTGGATTACCCGGATAACAACTGCACCCAGCCTGATGTCGGCGCTTGCCGCACCATCCAGCAGGCGTTGAATCAGGCTGCGCCGGGTGACCTGATTAAGATTGACCAGGGCGTTTACAATGTGGTGGGTACCGACATCCTGACCCGCTCTCACCTGGGCCAGACGCTCACCCAAATTGCTTTCATCAATAAATCCGTTACCCTGCAAGGCGGCTTTAACCGTGACAATTGGGGCCAGAATCCGCCCAACCACATCTCCCAGACGACCACCCTCGATCCACAAGGGTTGGGGCGGGCGGTTTATATCACCGCCACCGCAGCCGTTACCCTGGACCGGCTCAACCTGGCCAACGGCGCCGCCGCCGGTTTGGGCGGCGGGCCGGGCGACGTGGACGCCGGCGGCAACATCTATAATGAAAATGGCGACCTGACCCTCACCGCCAACCGCCTCTACAACGGGGCTGCTGCCTTCGGCGGCGGCCTGTTCAGCGGCGGCGGCAATTTGTTGCTGCAAAACAACTTCATCCACGGCAACACTGCCGGCGGCCAGGGGGGAGCCGTCTACGCCGATAACGGGGTGAGCACCCTCCAAAACAACACCTTCTACAACAACTCGGCGGGGCAAGAGGGCGGCGCAGTTTACCAGGAAAGCGGCGTTCTGGAGGTTAGCAATACCATCATCGCCTCTAACAGCAGCGGCAGCCCCGGGGCGGTTTTTGCCGGCTCATCGGCAACAATGGATTACAACTTATTTGACAGCAATACCAACGATGACGTGGGCGGCGCCGCCTCGGCCAGCCCTCCAAACGATGTATTTGACGCCCCTCGCTTCGTCAATCCCGGCCTGACCCCGCCCGACCTGCACCTGCAATCCACCTCCCCGGCCAGGGATACCGGCGACCCCGCCACCACCTTAACCATTGACTACGACAACGACGCCCGCCCGCTCCCGGCCGGCGGCGCTTTTGACATCGGCGCAGATGAGCGCGTACCCGTGGCCGGGGTCTTCTTTGAGCCGGACACCATCACCACCACCTTGGCCGGCTCTACCGTGGTGCAGACCCACACCCTGCAAAACACCGGCGATGTGACCGACACCTTCAGCCTCACCGTCAGCAACAGCCAGCCGGGCTGGGGCATCAGCTTTGATCCACCCCTGCCGGCCAACATCACCCTCGGCTCCAACGTCAGCCAGACTATCACCGCCACCTATGTAGTACCGCTCGACGCCAACGGCCAGAGCAACGTCACCGTCATCACCGCCACTTCCAGCGCCACCGATGTCTTTGACGCCGTCACCGACGTGATCACGGTCAGCTCCGCCGCCTGGCAAATCGGCAAAAGCGTTACCCCTACCCCCACCATCCAACCGGGAGACCGCCTGACCTACACCCTGTTCATCACCAACAGCGGCGACCTGGACGCCGGCGGCGTCTATACCATCACCGACCCGCTGCCCAACGATACCAGCTTTGTCAGCGCCAGCCCCGCGCCCAACGCCACCTCACCGGCGGTGCAGTGGGTCTCCAGCACGCCGGTGGCCAGCAACGGCGGCGCCATCAGCTTCACCTTTGTGGTTTCGGTCACCAAACCTTTGACCGATGGCACGGCCATTGTCAACCAAAATTACAGCGTGACCGGCGGCGGAGCCTTTACCCAGGTTACCGGCGCACCGGTGACCGTTACCGTTGACGCCCCGGCCAGCCTGAGCGCAGCCAAAACGGCCAGCGCCGCCCTGGTCCAACCCGGCGACTTTTTGACCTACACCATCACCCTCACCAACGACAGCGCCGCCTTGGGGCCGGCTCTCAACGCCGTCATCAGCGACACGCTGCCGGCCAACACCGTCTTCCAATCCATGGGCTTTGTGCCCCCGGCCAGCGGCATCGTCACCGGCACGGCCAACCCGGTGCTGTGGCAGTTGACCAGCCCCATCAGCGTGGGCGGTTCGGCCCAGGTGACGCTCACGGTGCGAGTCACCAGCCCGCTGGCCGCCCCCGCCTTGTTAACCAACACCTTTGAGGTGACGGCCAATATTCCAACCGCCCTGTCAGGCTCGCTGACCACCCCCGTGACGGCCACCAACAGCATCAGCCTGAGCAAATCCGTGGTTCCGACGACCACCCTGCCCGGCGGCGTGGTCACTTATACCATCACCCTGAGCAACAGCGGCAACGGCTTTGCCGCCGTCAACCTCACCGACACTCTCGACCCGGCCTTTACGCCGCCCTCCGTGATTACCAACGTTGTTGTGCCGGGCCGCACCTGGGATACCACCGAGGGTACGGCCACCGTCTCCTTTACCGCCACCGCCCCGGCGGCGCTCGGAACCTATGCCAACCCGCTCATCACCGCCGCCTATGACCTGACTCAGACCACCCTCACCGACTCTGCCCCGCTCACCGTCACCACGCCCCAGGTTGATTTTAGCAGCGCCGCCTACAGCGTGACCGAAAACGGCGGCCTGGCCGCCATCACCGTCACCCTCAGCGCCGCTTCCAGCCTGACCGCAACGGTCAACTACGCCACCGGCGACGGGTCGGCCAGCGCCGGCAGCGATTACACCACCTCGACCGGAACCATCACCTTTACCCCCGGCATTACCCGGCAAACCTTCAATGTGCCCATCCTCGACGACTCGATCTTTGAAGGCAGCGAGACGGTAACGCTCACCTTGAGCAGCCCCACCAACGCCACGCTGGCCGGCCCCAACAACCCGGCTACCCTGACCATTGTAGAGGATGAGGCCGCTCCGGTGGTAGATTTTAGCAGCGCCGCCTACAGCGTGGCCGAAAACGGCGGCCCGGCCACCATCACCGTCACCCTCAGCGCCGCCGCCGCCGTCACCGCTACGGTCAACTACGCCGCCAGCGACGGCTCGGCGCTGGTTGGCAGCGATTATGTCACCACCACCGGCACGCTGACCTTTACCCCCGGCGTCACCAGCCAGACCTTCAGTGTGCCTGTCATCAATGATACCCTGTTTGAATCCGCCGAAACGGTCATCCTTACCCTCAGCGGCCCGGTCAATGCCAGCGCCGCCGGCCCCAACAACCCGGCCACCCTGACCATTGTGGAGGATGAGACCACGCCGCCCACCGTCCAATTCAGCAGCGCCGCCTACAGCGCCAACGAGAACGATGGCAGCGCCCTCATCACCGTTACCCTCAGCAGCGTTTCGGGCGTAACGGCCACCGTCAACTACGCCACCGGCGACAACACCGCTGCCGCCGGCAGCGACTACACCGCCGTCGCCGGCACGCTGACCTTCCCACCCGGCGTGGTGACTCAAACCTTTGCCGTGCCGATTCTAAACGACGCCATTTTTGAAGGCAGCGAAGCCCTCACCCTCAGCCTGACCGGCCCGGTCAGCGCCACGCTCGGCCTGCCCACCCCGGCCAGCCTGACCATTGTGGATGACGAAAACGCCCCCAGCGTAGATTTCAGCAGCGCCGGCTACAGCGTACCCGAAAACGCCGGCCCGGCCCTCATCACCGTCACCCTCAGCCGGGCCTCTGCCGTGACCACTACGGTCAACTTTAGCAGCAGCGCCGGCACGGCCAGCGCCGGCAGCGACTACAGCGCCGTGAGCGGTATCTTGACCTTTACCCCCGGCGTCACCCTGCAAACCTTCACCGTGCCCATCACCAACGATTCCGCCCTGGAGCTGGATGAAACCGTGAACCTGAGCCTGTCCGGGGCCGCCAACGCCACCCTCGGCCTCGATTCCGCCGTCCTGACCATCCTCAACGACGACGCCACCCCGGAGGTGGATTTCAGCGCCGCCGCCTACAGCGTGGATGAGGGGATCGGTACGGCCGCCATCACGGTCACGCTCAGCGGCCCGTCCGCTTTGACCGCTACAGTGGATTACGCCAGTTCTGATGGCGCGGCCAGCGCCGGCAGCGACTACGTGGCCGCCAGCGGCACGCTGACCTTTACCCCCGGCGTCACCCTGCAAACCTTCACCGTGCCCATCACCGATGACCTGCTGTACGAGTCGAGCGAAACCCTGAGCCTGACCCTGTCCGGCCCGGCAAACGCAAACCTCGGCCCCAACACCCCCGCCACCCTGACCATTATTGACAACGACACCCCGGTGGCCGATTTTAGCGCCGCCGCCTACAGCGTCAACGAAAACGGCGGGCCGGCCCTCATCACCGTCACCCTCAGCGTCACCCCAACCGCTCCCGGCTCCATTGACTACCACAGCAACGACCTGACCGCCACCGCCGGCAGCGACTACGGCGCGGTCAACAGCACCCTCAACCTCACGCCGGGCGTCACCGTCTACACCTTTACCGTGCCCATCACCGATGACGCCAGCTTTGAAAACGATGAGACCCTGCACCTGACCCTCTCTAACCCCATCAACGCTGCCCTGGGTACGGCCAACAACCCGGCCACCCTGACCATTGTGGATGACGAAAACGCCCCGACCGTAGATTTTAGCAGCGCCAGCTACAGCGTGGCCGAAAACGGCGGGCCGGCCCTCATCACCGTCACCCTCAGCGGGGCTTCGGTGGTAACGAGCAGCGTCAACTTTGCCACCGCCAACAATACCGCCACCGCCGGCAGCGATTATCTGGCCCGCACCGGCACGCTCACCTTTACCCCCGGCGTCACCCTGCAAACCTTCAGCCTGCCCATCACCGATGACGCCGTGTTTGAAGGCAATGAAACCCTCACGCTGACTCTGAGCGGAGCGACCAATGCCGCCCTGGGCAGCGCCAACAACCCGGCCACCTTGACCATTGTAGAAGATGAGGTGACGCCGGCCGTGGCCTTTAGCGTGTCCGCCTACAGCGTGGCCGAAAACGCCGGCCCGGCCGCCATCACCGTTACCCTCAGCGGCGCTACCGCCCTGACCACCACCGTTGACTTTTCCACCAGCGATGGCACGTCCCTGGCCGGCAGCGACTACCTCACCGCCGCCGGTACGCTCACCTTTACGCCGGGCATCACCGTCCAAACCTTCAGCGTGTCCATCCTCAACGACGCGACCCAGGAGGTCAATGAAAGCCTGAACCTGAGCCTGCTCAACCCGGCCAATGCCGTCATCGGCGCTACCAACCCGGCTACCCTGACGATTGTGGATGACGACGCGCCAGCGGTTGACTTTAGCAGCGCCGCTTACAGCGTCAACGAAGACGCCGGCGCGGCCACCATCACCGTCACCCTCAGCGCCGCCCCCGGCCTGACGGACAACGTCAACTACGCCACCATCGCCGGCGGCACAGCCCTGGCCGGCAGCGACTACCTCACCGTCACCGGCGCGCTCACC
>CAZDMM010000179.1:0-4418 GCA_964505845.1 uncultured Caldilineaceae bacterium | reverse complement strand
CGTAAACGAGGGCGCGGGTGCGGCCACCATCACCGTTACCCTCAGCGCCGCCTCCGGCGTCACCGCCACCGTCAACTACGCCACCATCCAAAACACGGCCCAAGCCGGGCTTGACTTCCTGGGCGCGGGCGGCGCGCTCACCTTTGCCCCCGGCGTCACCCGCACCACCTTTAGCGTAACCATTCTCAACGACGCCTTATTTGAGAACAGCGAAACACTCACCCTGACCCTCTCCAGCCCGGTCAGCGCCACTATCGGCGCAACCAACCCGGCCACCCTGACCATAGTGGACAACGACGCCGCGCCGCTGGTTAACTTTAGCAGCCCCACCTACAGCGTGGCCGAAAACGCCGGCTCGGCCACCATCACCGTTACCCTCAGCGCCGCCTCCGGCGTTACGGCCACAGTCAACTACGCCACCAGCAACGGCAGCGCCCTGGCCGGCAGCGATTACACCGCCACGGCCGGCGCCTTAACCTTTACCCCCGGCATCACTTTGCAAACCTTCAGCGTGCCCATCCTTGATGACGCCCTGCTTGAAGGCAGCGAAACCGTCAGCCTGAGCCTGTCCAGCCCGGTCAGCGCCACCATCGGCGCCACCAACCCGGCCACCCTGACCATTGTGGACAACGATACCCCCACCGTTGATTTCAGCAGCAGCAGCTACAACGTTGACGAAGGGGCCGGCAGCGCGCCGATTACCGTCACCCTCAGCTTTGCCTCCGCTGTGACCGCCACCGTCAATTACGCTAGCAGCGACGGCTCGGCCAGCACCGGCAGCGACTACATAGCGGCCAGCGGTACGCTGACCTTTACGCCCGGCGTCACCCTGCAAACCTTCAGCGTGCCCATCCTGGACGACAGCCTGGTGGAGGCCAACGAAACCCTGACCCTGACGTTATCCAGTCCAAACAATGCTCTGCCGGGCAGCCTCAACAATCCGGCGGTGTTGACCATCCTCAACAACGACCAGCGCTTGATCTACCTGCCCATCCTGACCAAGAACTTCACCCAGCCGCAGCCGCCCCAGTTGCCCGACCTGGTGGTTACCGACATCAGCCTGACCCCCAACGCCAACGGCAGCTACCGGGTTCAGGTAACGGCCCTCAACCAATCGGCCACGCCGGTTACTTTTGGCAACAACTTCTATGTCAATTTGTATCTGGACGGCAATTTTAGCACCCCGGCGATTGTGTGGGGCGTGCAGGCTTCGTGGTTTGGGGCCTGGCAAAGCCGGATTTTGACGGCCGATTACACCTTTACCCCCGGCACGCACAGCCTGCACGCCTGGGCGGATGCTTTCAACACCGTGGTTGAATTGAACGAGGCCAACAACATCCTGACCCGGTCGGGGGTGGTGTTTGCTGCCCTGCCCGAGGGGGTCGCGCCGCAGGACAGCTCGACCGCGCCCTCTGGGCCGCTGCCCACCCCCACCGTTACGCCGTAGCGGGAAGCAGGTGATGCATAGGGATGCGTCACCTGCCGGCATTGGGATGCCAGCCTACATTTTTTGGATAGGCTCTTAATCCTAAAATCTGGGATAGACCCTTTTGAATCGCAGGGCTTGTCAGACAGGGGCAACAGGCATATAATTTAACATAAGGAGAAGTCCCATGAAGGCTTTCTGGCCTATGAGAGCGCTTCTGTTATTCATCATCCCGCTGGGCCTGGTTTTGCTGGCGGGCATGCTGCCGCATGGGAGCATGGCCCAGGGCCAGCCGCTGCCCACCCCCACCAACATCGGCAAGGGCGGCAGCGGCAACGGTGGGGGTAACGATGATGAGGCTACCCCCAGGCCGTTAGGGGCCAGAGTCTCCGGCTTTGTGTACAATTATTCTACCGGGGCTTATGAAGGCGGGGTGAAGGTGGTCATTTCGGGCGGCGGTTGGGCGGCAGAAACCGCCAGCGACAGCAACGGCTTTTACCAGGTGGGTGATTTGGGGGCCGGCCATGCCCTGGTCAATCTGCGGCTGCCGCCCGGCGCTCATCCGGTCAATGCCGATACCGCCTTGTGGCTGGCCAGCGGGACAGACCTGCGGGTAGATTTGGGCTTTTATTGGGGCGACGCTCCCCTGCTCCCGGTCCAACTCTCCACCGAGCTAATGGAGAACCTGCTCACGGTGCAGTTGCAGAATCACACCACCGAGGCTGCCACCGGCGGCCAAATCGAGGTGGCCCTGCCGGCCGGTCTCCTGGCTTTGCCGGGGATTCAGGCCAGCCAGGGTGCGGTAGATTACGGCGAGCATAAGCTGCGGATCAGCGCCGGTGATGTGCCGGCCGGGGCTAAGGTGATGGTAACCATCCCCATTGCAGCGCAAGAGACGCCCGCCTACGCCCAAACCGACGATCCCATCCAGGTTAGCTTTACCTACGACCAGCAGCTAACGCCCCAGGTCATGCGACTTGCTCCCTCCCAACCCGCCGTCGGCCCGCCGCCGGCCGCTTTGGCAGTAGGGAGCGCCCCGCAGACCACACCGGCTCCCCCTACGCCGGCGCCGGCCCAAGCGCAGTTAAAACCGCTGCCCACCACCGGCAGCAGCTTAAAATCGAGCCAAACTGCGGCCATATGGCTGCCTTTGCTGGTAGTGGTGGGACTGGGCGCAGCCGGGTGGTACGCCTGGCGGATTAAAACGTAACGCCTTGAAACTGTTCATGCGCGTCTTTGCCATTCACCCCGGTTTATGCTAAACTACCAATCACCAATCCCAAAGGGACGCTTTGCAGTCTCTATTTTTTATGCCCCCGTAGCTCAGTGGATAGAGCAGTGGCCTCCGGAGCCATGCGCGCCTGTTCGAGTCAGGCCGGGGGTACTACCCTGGAAAAGCGGCTATTTGGTTGTAAAGGTGCATTAACAATATTGGCCACTCCCTGGGGAGGGCGACTTGACCAAAAAACGCTCAGGTAAAAAAGGACTGCGGTTGATAGATGCTATGCTGCTGCTGGGCAGCCTGGGCGTGATGGGCTGCGGGCTATTGTGTTTTGCCGGGTTGATATTTTCACCCGTGAGCCGCCGTGTACCTAATGCGCCGGTTGCGCCAACTACTACCCCGATTCCGACCGTTGCACCACCATCGGCCTTGACGCCCGCGCTAATTCAGACGCCTTTTGCCACCAGGGAGCCTGCGGCTCAACCGACTTCTGTGCCGACGCGGGTAGTACCATTAGAGGCGACGGGGCGAAATATTCAACCCATTGCACCAGTGCAACTTACTACACCGCGTCCCACGATTGCAGCACAACCAACAGCTACCGGGGCTTTTAATCAATTTGGGTCTGACTGTGATTGCTCGGCCAATCTCTATAATTGCGATGATTTTGTAGATGGTGATGAGGCCCAGGCGTGTTTTGAACATTGCGTTAGCGAGGGGGCCGGCGATATTCACCAACTAGACCGGGATGATGATAAGTGGGCGTGTGAATATAGTGGCTGGTAATTGAATAGAATCCTCCTGGCCCCTCTTGGGCCGGTTGTGATAGCCGACCCCGGCGTGCTTGGCGGCTGGCGGGGGCGGCGATGGTTACTAACGCTCTCCTTATGGTAGAGCAACAAAAAGACACCTTCTGCGCAAATGCGCGGGGGGTGTCTTTTTGTTATTCCTCTTTCTCTAAATCGTCAAGGGGGACATTCAGAGCCTCGGCTAATTTGCGCAACGTTTTGTACTCAATGGCGTCTGGAATTTGAGTCGAACTAACGATCTTATTCACTTGATGCCAGGGCATTTGCGCTTCTTTTGCCAGGGCGTAGATAGTCAAACCCCTCAACTTCATGAGATGAGGTATTTGATTTCTCCTCTCTACCATAGCCATCAGCATTAGTTTCTCCTTTCTGAATATTTAGAACTCCCCTTGATGATAACATCAAAATAAAAATATGTCAATCCTATTAGGTAAAGAATTTTGTATAGTTTAAGGTTAGGTAATTGACATTAGGTAATAATAATGCTATACTATCCTCAACGCTAGACGCTGAGGCGTCAAATAAAAACAACATCAACAAGGAGACTTCAAAATGTTATGGTATTTACTTCAACTAGCAACCGAGTGGTACTGCTTCAAATGCGGGGAGTATTTGGGGAGCACACGGGGCGGCGCGAGCCGGGCCGAGGTGGTGTGCGCGAAATGTGCGAAATAAAAAAATACCCGGTTGAGTGGTGCGAACACTCAACCGGGCCAACCAGAAAGGAGAACTGAAACTATGGCTACTATAACACACTATCTCACTGAAATCAAGCAGAATCTAGGCCATATCCTGAATGGCCGCATCGAGGCGGCGGGGCGGATTGCTGAGGCCGGGAAGGTGGTGCAATTCAATGACGCTACCTGGGTCGTTGGCAGCGAGCGAGACCCGCATACCCGCTACACCGTCACATTCCACATGGGGTGGAGTTGCACTTGTCCCGATTGCCAACAGACCGGCT
>CAZDMM010000178.1:0-11184 GCA_964505845.1 uncultured Caldilineaceae bacterium | reverse complement strand
CGTGGTGCGTGTTCCCTCAATTCTACGCACCACGCACCACGCACCACGTATGAATCCATACAATGGTTGAAACTTCACTCGCTCCTCGCGCTTACTTTCTGGGCGGCACGCTGGTGTTGGAAGGAGTTGACCGCTCCGCCTCCCCGCCTGAACCTTTTCAATGGCTCAAGGCCCGCTGGCGCTGCCCGGCGGTTCATTATCGCATTATTCGTCCCTGGTTGAAGGAACAGAAGATTCGCAACGCCATCCCGCGCTGGAGCGACCTGGCGCTCACCTTGCGAGACGAGCGCGCTCCCCACCCCTATCAAACCGAAGCCCTCAACGCCTGGATTGCAGCGGAACGCTGGGGCAGCATCGTCCTGCCGACCGGCGCCGGCAAAACTTTTGTGGCGGTGCAAGCCATCGCCGCCACGCCGGTCAGCACCCTGGTGATTGTGCCCACGCTCGACCTGCTCCACCAGTGGTACGCCTGCCTGGAAAACGCCTTCGGCGGGCCGGTGGGGGTGTGGTATGGGCAGGAGAAAAAGCTGGAACCCCTCACCGTGACCACCTACCCCAGCGCCTACGCTCAGGCCGAAACCCTGGGCGACAAGTTTAAGCTGCTCATTTTTGATGAAATCCACCACCTGCCCGCCCCCTCCTGGCACGAAATCGCCCTCATGTGCGCCGCCCCCTACCGCCTGGGGCTGACGGCCACGTACCCGGAAAAGCAGAAGGATGAAGGCGGAAGGATGAACGATAAGTTTTCTTCCGCCTTCATCCTTCATCCTTCAGCCTTACTTGAAGAGCTTGTGGGGCCGGTAGTTTATGAAAAACGCATTGACGACCTGACCGGGGAGCAGTTGGCCGAGTATCGCACCCTGCGCATCCGGGTCAACCTGACCCCGGCAGAGCGCAGCGCCTACGATGCGGCGCTGTCGGCCTATACCGGCTACGTGCGCGAGGCCCGCCTGCGCGAGAGTCACGGGGCGGGCTGGTGGTATGAGCTGACCCGGCGCAGCGCCCAGGAACAGGGAGCGCGCCGGGCCAAAGTGGCCGAGTTGAAACTCAAGGAGATTGTGCATCAGGCGCAAGGCAAGCTTGACATCCTGGATCAACTGCTGCGCGAACATGCCGACCAGCCCATGCTCATCTTCACCGCCCACAATCGCTTTGCCTACCAGATTGCCCGCCGCCACCTCATCCCGGCCATTACCCACCAAACCCTGGCCGCCGAGCGCAAGGCCATTTTGGATGGCTTTCGCAGCGGGGTCTATCGCGCTATTGTCACCTCAAAAGTGTTGAATGAAGGGGTGGATGTGCCTGAAGCTAAAGTAGCCGTGGTTTTGGGAGGCAGTTCCAGCGCCCGCGAGTACGTGCAGCGCCTGGGACGCATCCTGCGCAAGCGGGGCAATGCGGAGGCGGTGCTGTACGAGGTCATCGCCCGCAAAACGGTAGACGAAGGCATCGCCCAGCGGCGCAAACCGAAATAGTACGCTCCTCCAGAAAAGTTTTGCGGGGATTAGAGGATTAGGGTAAAAAACAAAGGGGAAAATCCCCTAATCTCCTAATCCCCGCTCAAAGAGGTAAAGCCGGAGGCGTCGCCCTGGGGCTGAAACCAGGCCAGTTGGTTAGCCAGGGTGGCCACTTCGCCAATCACAATCACCGCCGGGGTAGCCACGTGATGGGCGGCGATGACCTCCGGCAGGGCAGCCAGGGTAGCCAGCAAGACGCGCTGGTAATCGGTGGTGGCCCAACTGATGACCGCGGCCGGGGTATCGGCGGGCCGGCCGGCCCGCCGCAGTTCGGCGCAGATATCGCCAATGTGCTTGACCGCCATCAGCAAAATCAGGGTGGGGATGCGGGCCAGAACGGCCCAATCGGTGGTGCTTTCCGGCTTGGTGGGGTCTTCGTGGCCGGTCACCACCGCAAAAGATGTTACCACCCCGCGATGAGTCACTGGAATACCGGCGTAAGCCGGGGCCGCCAGCACCGATGACACCCCCGGCACCACCTCAAAGGGCAAACCGGCTTCGGCCAGGGCCAGCAGCTCTTCACCGCCCCGCCCAAACACAAAAGGGTCGCCGCCCTTCAAGCGCACCACCATTTTGCCGGCTTTGACTCGCTCCACCAGCGTCCGGTTGATGGCCTCCTGGGACATCATATGCTTATCCGGGCCTTTGCCCACAAAAATAAGTTCGGCCTGGGGCGGAACCTCTTGCAATAGCTCCTGGGCAATCAGGCGGTCATACAACACCACCTCGGCCTGACGCAGCAGGTTCAAGCCCCGCACCGTAATCAAATCGGCCCGGCCTGGGCCGCCGCCGACCAAATAAGCTTTACCTGCCATGCACACTTCCTGTAAGAGATTGGAGATTAAATGAATGGCGAATGGCGAATGAGCGCGCAAGTCTTATTCGCCATTCATCATTCATCATTCGCTGTGTTTAACCACGCCGCAATATTATCACGCACCTGTTTGGCCCGGGTGGGACTTTCGCCGGTGCTGCTAACGGCCACCACCAGCCCCGCCTGGCGATGCACCGCCGGCACGTGAAAGTTTCCTTCCTCTGGCCGGTCGGCCACGTTGCAGAGGAGGCCGTATGCCTGGGCCTCCTGCGCTATCCGGGCATTGACGGCTCGCTGGTTGGTGGCGGCAAAAACCAGCCGCGCCCCGGCCACATCACCTGCCTGATAAGGACGCCGCAGCCACTCAATGTGGCCGGCCTCGGCCCAGCTTTGCAGTTGGGGCGTCGCCTCCGGGCTGACCAGCCGCACCCGCGCTCCGGCGGCCAAGAGAGCTTGCACCTTGCGCTCACCCACCGGCCCCCCGCCGACGACGACCGCCAGGGCGTGAGTCATATTGGTCAGCATAGCCGGGTAAATATCTGTGCAGGGGGGCGGGGGTGCAAGGGTGATGCAGGGGAGAGATTTGTCCTCCGCTCCTCCGCTCCCTTGCTCCCCCGCCGTTTCATAGCCGCGCGGCGTCACCACATGCTGCGCCAGCACGTAGCTCTGGCTGTTGCCGACCAGCACCAGGGTGAACATGTCCACCTGGGCCGGGTCTACCGCTGCCAGGGTGGTCAGGATGACTTCTTCTTCCGGGCGGGTGATGTGGCGGGCGATGACCACCGGGGTATCAGCCGCCCGATAAGCCCGCAGAATCTCCAGAGCGCGGGGCAACTGCCAATCCCGCTTGTGACTGCGCGGATTGTAAAAAGCGATCACAAAATCGCCCCAGGCGGCGGCCTGCAAGCGCCGCTCGATCACCGGCCAGGGAGTCAGCAAATCGCTCAGGCTGATGGTGCAAAAATCGTGGCCCAGCGGCGCACCGACGCGGGCCGCCACCGCCTGCACCGCGCTGATGCCCGGAAAAACCTCCACCGCAGGCGAGTGCCCCGGCCAGTTGCGCCGTCGCAGAATCTCAAAGACCGGGCTGGCCATGGCATAGATGCCGATGTCGCCGCTGCTAATCATGGCAACCCGCCGGCCCGCCGCCGCCAACTCCACCGCCTGTTCCGCCCGCGCCAGCTCATCGCCGATGGGGCTGGGGATAATTTCTTGGTTTGACTGAAGCAGCGGGCGGATCAGGTCAATGTAAACCTGGTAGCCGATAACTACCTCGGCGGTCTGTAAGGTCTGCCGCGCCGCCAAAGTTAACTGCTGCAAATCACCCGGCCCAATCCCGATGAGGGCAAGGGAGGACGCCGAAGGCGCGCCAAGCGAGGGAGTAGGGACGCCGAAGGCGCGCCAAGCGAGGGAGTAGGGACTTTCTATCGTTTCATCTTTCATCCTTCATCCCTCATCCTTTTGCTAAGGCTATCGCCACCGTGCAGTGGGTCAAGCTGCGCTTGGGCACAATCAATTCGCCCCCGGAGACCAGCAGGGCGCATGGTTCGGCCACGCCGGGCAGGTCAAATTTTTCTTGGGCGGCGCTGGGAGAAAAACCAGACGGCGGACGGCGGACGGCGGACGGCGGAGTCTCTCCGGCCTGAATTGTTAAGGCCAACAAATCCGCTTGAGAGACAATCTCCAACGGCAGGTTCAACTCGGCGGCTAAATCCTGGAGACCCGGCTCGTCGGCTTTCAAATCCACCGTAGCCAGCGCGGCCAGGCTTTCCAGGGCCAGGTCTGCTTCGGCCAGAGTAGTTTCCAGGGCGGCCCACAGCTCTGTCGCCGGGACGCCCCGTTTGCAGCCCAGCCCGGCCACCAAAACCGGCGGGCGATACAGCACGCTTTTGCGCAGCAGGTGTTGGTGGTGGTCGCTCAACCGCCGGTGGCTGACGATGATCCCGGCGGCGTATGCATCCACATCTAACTCATCCAGGCTGCCAACCGGGATGAGGTTGTCGTGCTGCCCCAACCACTGCCAGGTTTGCCCCTGAACTAATTCCAGGGCAGGCTCAATATAAACTCCGATGAGTTCATCATTCACCAGGCAGGCCGAGGTGTGGGTCAGAGCGCTGGCCGGGTCAATGTACCAGCGACCTCCTCCCAACCCCCTCCTAAGAAGAGGGGAGGTCGGAGGCAAATCCAACGCCGGTTTGCCCTGCACCTCGCTGGCGGTGGTAATGGCGGCGTGGCCGCCAGTGAAGGCGGCAATCTGCCGGGCCAACTGATTGGCCCCGGCCTGGTGTCCCCCCAGCAATGAGATCACGGACTGCCCGGCCTCGTCCAGGCAAATTACCGCCGGGTCGGTGGATTTGTGGCCCAACAGCGGCGCTATTGCCCGCACCGCTACCCCGGCCGGCATGACCAATATCAGTTGGCTATACGCAGGCCAGCGCCGGCGGATTTCGTCGAGCGCGGAGTCGTGGTAGTAATTAGTAATTGGTAATTGCGCTTGCTTTGCGCGCCCCTGGCGGCGTGCCTTTGGCAAATTACCAATTACTAATCCCCAATTACCTTCTGAAAACCTGGCCGGCAAAGCTACCTCCGCCTTCAATTCTTCCGCCAGGCGCAGGGCCAACTCGCTGCCCCGGCGGGTCACGGCGATGACCACCGCCCCGCTGCGGCCATCGGCGCTGCTGCCCAGGTGTTTTTCCCCGGCTACAATCCCTTTAACGGGAATTTGAGCTTCCCTATGCTCTTTGCCCCGCCGAAAATCCTCGGCCCGGCGAAAGCGGTGGGTATAACTTTTGTCATATAGATGGCTGCTGGTGCGCCGTTCCTGCCCTTTCAGGCTGGCTTCCAGGGCCGGGCTGACCAGGATGAGGGCGTGTTTGGTGTACCCGGCGGCCCGCACTTTCTCCACAATATCGGCCAGCGTGCCCAGCACATAGCTCTCGTCGGGCCAGGTGACTTTGTGAAAGACTGCGACCGGCGTGTGGGGTTGGTAGCCGCCGCTGGCCAGCAGGTCATCCACCACGTGGCGCATGCGGCTAATGCTGAGATATATCGCCAGCGACGCGCCGGGAGCGGCCAGGGCGCGCAAATCTTCGCCGGCTGGCATGGTGGTGCGCCCGGCGGTGCGAGTCAAGATAATGGTTTGTACCACATCAGGGATGGTCAACTCGGTTTTGAGGCGGGCGGCGACGGCAAAGGCGGCGGTGACGCCGGGCACAATCTCATAGGGCACGGCGTGGTCATCCAGGTAGGCCATCTGCTCGTGGATAGCGCCGTACAGGGCCGGGTCGCCGCTGTGGATGCGGGCCACCACCCCGCCCTGTTGGGCGGTTTTAACCATCAAGGCCAAAATCTGTTCCAGGTGCAGGCCCGACGAGCCGGCAATGTGGGCCTCCGGCTTGCGGCCAAGCTGCGCCACACTCTCTTCCACCAGGCTGTCGGCATATAAAATCAAATCGGCCTGGGCGATGAGGTCTCGCCCGCGCACTGTAATCAGGTCGGGCGCGCCCGGCCCGGCCCCGATAAAGTACACCGTGCCGGGAGCAGCCACATATTGATATTCCGTCATCGGCGTGACCACCTATCTCGCCGCACCATCAACAACGACAGGTAAGGCCGGCGCTGGCGGCGCAAGGCGCGCAGGTCCGCTCCCGCAGCGATAAACTCTTCCGGCATGCCGACCCGTTCCGCGTACAGGGCCGAGTCGAGCAAATCCAACTCCTCCAAAGCGTGGAGGATTTGGGGCAAAACCACGCCGACCTTGAGCAATATGATGGTTTCATAATCGGCCAAAAGGCGGCGCAGTTGGGCGGCGTCGGTTTCATAGCTGGCCGGCAGAATCGCCACCCGGTCAGAGGTCATGCTGAGCGGGAATTTGGCCTGGGCCGCCGCCGCCGCAAATGAGGTGACGCCGGGGATAATCTCGATAGCGATGTGCGGGTGGCGGGCGGCCAGTTCGGCCCAGATGTAGGTAAAGGTTCCGTACAAGAGCGGGTCGCCCAGCAGCAGGTAGACTCCCCGGGCCTCTGGCTCATTTATTCCCCCCAGCGCCTGGGCGATGCAGTCTGCCGCAGCCTGCCAGGCCGGGGCCAGTTGGCCGGGGTTGCGGGTCATGGGCAGGGGCAGTTCAACCACCTGCTGCCGGTCGAGGCGCAGCCAGGGTTGGGCAATCCGCAGGGCCAGGCTGTGCTCGCCATCCTGGCTGCGCGGGGTAAAAATAAGCCGGGCCGCTTCAATCGCCCGCAGCCCTTTGACCGTAATCAATTCAGGGGCGCCGGGGCCAAGGCCAACGGCGGTAAGTTTGTAGGATGAAGTCATTTTATCATTTCTCAAAAAGTAACTGTTTAGACATGTCATTACGAGAGCGTTTTACGCCCGAAGCAATCCCCAATCACGGCCAGGGAGATTGCTTCACCTGCGGCTCGCAATGACATGAGGCTGGGTAGTTAAAGTATGATAACCGGTGAGATGAGGAAGCGAGAGTTCGTGTGATCGCCTCACCTGACCTCGTCTCTTTTTTGCCAAACGACAATAAAAACCGGGTTGAGCGCCTCAAAGCGGAGCATCTCCACAATAGGGACGGCCCGGTTGATTTGCACCTGGCTGACTCGCGCCTCCGGTAGCAGCGAGCGGACAATCTGCAAGTTCTCCAGGGTGGCCAGGTTGATGACCAGGCGGCCGCCCGGCTGTAATCGCTGCTGCACAGCCTGAACAATCTCGGCCAATTTGTGACCGCTACCGCCGATGAAAACCGCCTGCGGGTCGGGCCACCCGTGCAGCGCCTCCGGGGCCGCGCCCAGGACGGCATGCACATTGGGGGCCGGAAAACGGCGTAGATTTTCTTGAAAATGTTGCAGCATCTCGGCTCGTTTTTCAACGGCGTAAATAACCGCGCTGGGTTGGGCGCGCCCGGCTTCAATACTGATCGAGCCGCTGCCCGCGCCGATATCCCACAGCACCTCACCCGGCCCCAGGGCTAACTCTGCCAGGGCCAGTAGCCGGATTTCTCGCTTGGTGATCTGGCCGGCCGAGGTGGAGAAGGAGTCGTCGGGCAAGCCGGGAGGGGTGTAGGGAGAAAGAAGAATCTTCCCCGCTCCCCTTCTCCTCTGCTCCTCTGCTCCTTTATTCCACACCACCACCACATTCAATGGAGCACATGACTCCTGACCAACGCTCCCCAGGGTTGTCTGCACCACCCGCTGGTCGGGGCTGCCCAGGTTTTCGCAGATGGCGCAGGGGGTATCGGCCGGTAAACCGGCTTCTAACAAAGCCTGCACTACCAGCGGAGGCGTGTGCTCGTTATCGGTGAGAATGGCGGCCAACGGTGCGGCCAGAACGCCCCGCACCACATCAGGCAGAGGCCGGGCGTGGGCGCTTAAGAGGGCGGCCTCGTGCCAGGGTTGGGCCAGGGCGGCAAAGGCCAGTTGAAAGGCGGTCGGGGCCGGGATAATCTCCAGGGCTTCGGCGGGAAAGTAGCGCCGCAAGGTCGCGCCGATACCGTAGCACAACGGGTCGCCCGAAGCCAGCACCACCACTCGCCGCCCGGCCACCAGGGCCTGCTGCAACAAAGGAATGAGCGGGTCAACCTCGCCGGTAATCGCCAGCTTTTGGCCGGCAAAATCGGGAAAGTAGCTCAAGTGCCGCCGTCCCCCCACCAGCATCTCGGCCGCGGCAATGCGGGCCAGGATGGCTGCGGGCAGGCTGCCGGCGCCCGCGCCGCTCATGCCGACGACGAGGAGGCGAGGCGAATTCAGCAGAGGAGCTGAGGGGCTGGGGGGCAGAGGAGAAAGTTGATATTCTTGTTCTGTTTTCACCCCTGCTCCTCCACTCCTCCGCTCCCGTGCCTCCCCATCACGCTCTCTTCATCATAAGAGTGAGCCGGGTCGGCGCTGAGGCGTTGAACCAGGGGAATGGCTGCCGCCGGCCGGGTTGAGGCCGCCTGGCCGCCTTTGACCCGCGCCAGCACGGCTCCGTTAAAATCTATCAGAATGATTTCCAATTCCAGCGCCCCACCCTGCTCCTGAATATATCGCTCACAAGCGGCCAGGGCTAAATCTACGCTGCGCTGCAAGGGTGCGGTAAAGCCATGTTCCTGGCACAGTTCCAAAAAGTGGCGACCGGTGTTGGCCGAGGCCACCGCCTGGGTCAAGGCTTCGGGCGCGCCGCTGTCGCGGCAAACCTGGGCCAAAAAATCAAAGTCCACCTGATTCCCGGCCACGTGGGTGGTCATGTGGCCCTGGGCAGTTTTGACCATCTTGCCGATCATGCCCACAAACACGGCGGAGCGCACCCCATGCGCCAGGCAGGTTTTGAAGGCGTCGCCGGTAAAAACGCTGAGTTCCACAAAGGCCACCGCCGGCAGTTCTGGGAAAAGGCGCATGGCAAATTTTTCGGAGCGACCACCGGTCGCCAGCACCACCTTGTCAAGGCTGTTCTTGGCTGCCACCTCAACCGCCTGGATGACGCTGGCCCGCCAGGCCGCCGTGCTATAGGGAAAAACCTTGCCGGTTGTGCCTAAAATACTGATACCGCCCATTATCCCCAGCCGGGCGTTGAGGGTCTTTTTAGCCAGTTCCGCCCCGTCCGGCACGCTGATGATGACCTCAAGCCCATGCCGGTCGAGATAATCCGGCTCATCCGGCTTGACTTCGCGCACGGCGTCGGCCACGTTCGCCCGAATCTGCTGGCGCGGCACGGGGTTGATAGCCGGGCCGCCCACCTCCAGGCCCAAACCGGGCAGCGTCACCCGGCCCACCCCCTGGCCGCCTTCCAGGGTAATGCCGGGGGCGTCACAAAAACGAACCCTGGCGCAGATGAGCGCGCCGTGAGTCACATCGGGGTCATCGCCGGCGTCTTTGACCATGCAGCAGTAAGCTTCGCGGACGGCCGACGGCGGACGGTTGACCGCCTCAATTGAAGCGCCTTCGGCGGTTGTCAGTTCACGCTCTACCGGGGTCATCGTGGCGGTTTCGCCGATGGGCAGGGTGATGGTGACGCTGTCGGGCCAGTGCCCGGTGAGCAGGGCGATGGTAGCGGCTTTGGCGGCGGCGGCGGCGTTGCTGCCGGTGGTGTAGCCGGTGCGCCGGCCGCTGCGGCTGCGCGGAGGAACGGAATATTTTGGATTTACGATTTCCGATTTACGATTTACGATTTTGCTTTGCACACCTTTGGCGTCCTTTAGGATGATTGACAACTGACAATTTTTCTTCGTCTTAATCCACCGCGGTAGCGGGGGCGTGGGCCGCCAGGCGCAGCAGGGCATTGATGATGGCTGCGGCCACCGGGGAGCCACCTTTGCGGCCGGCGGTGACAATCCAGGGGACAGCGCTCACCTGCATTAAAGCGGTTTTGCTTTCCACCGTGCTGACAAAACCGACCGGAACGCCGATGACCAGGGCCGGCCGGGCGCCTTCATCAATCAAGCGGAGCGCCTCATACAAAGCGGTGGGGGCATTGCCGATAGCGATGATGCCGCCGGTCAATAAGCCTTTTTCGGCCGCCAGGCGAATCCCGGCGGCGCTGCGAGTCGTCCCGTCACTCTCAGCTTGCCGGCGGGCCATCTCATCGGCCACAAAGCAATAAGGAGCGCCGCCCAGCGCCGCCAGCCGCCGCTCGCTGAGACCCACCCGCACCATCTGAACATCGGCGACTACGGCGCAGCCGGAGCGCAGCGCCTCGATACCAGCCTCAATCGCGCCGGGGCTAAAGCGGGTGAGGGTGGCAAACTCAAAGTCGGCGGTGCTGTGGATGATGCGCTCGATCACGGCGTCTACCGGCGGCTCAAAGTGGTGGCCCTGCGCCTGCAGCTCCGCCCGAATGATGGCAAAAGAGTCCCCGGCGATGACGGCCGGATTTTGAGGGTATTCCCTCATGTTGGCTCGTCGCCGGCGGCCATGATATGCTCGCTCCAATAATGGTGGGTTTTAGCCATGACGGTAATCACACTTTTGATTTCATGCTCCAGCCGAAACTCCGGCCCGGCGGGTAAATACAGCACCTTACCCTCGCGGCGCACGCAAATATTTTCTACCACAATGGCCCGCAGCAGCCACAAGGCCATCGCCTCGCTGCGGCACTCTACCCCAACCCAGCCCGGCGAGGCGCTCCGCACCGGCGGCAAACCTGTCACCAAAGCGATGCCCCGTTCCAACTCGGCTAAAACCTGCTCGTACCCGGCCAGGTTGGCTTTGACCATTTCCGGTGAGACCGGTTCCAGCAGCGCGCCACGATGCGAGGGGCCGCCGGCCAGGGCCAGGTCGCAAAAATCGGCCCATATTTGATCCCAGGCCACCTGTCCATCAGGCCCGTATTTCAGCAAGGCGGCGGCCATCGGGGTTGGGCTGGCTTCCTGGCCGTTTTGATAGCGGGGCGGCAAGAGCGCCTCGACCGCCTGCTCATAACTTGGGTGGCTGTGAGAGTGGCTATGGTTGTGGCTGTGCTCCAGCCCACGCAGGCCGTGGTGGTGGTCTGAGGTTTGCGGTAGGCCATGCTCAGCCTCAAAACCGGCCAGGCGGTGGCGATATTTGCACAGGTCACAGGTCATCGTGGCCGTGCCGGCGATCACTTCTTCATAGCGATACACCACCGCCTCGATAACTTCTGGGTGAAGGCTTAAATGTTGCGCCACCAGGATTTCTACCTGCGGGTAGCGAATTTGGGCCGTGCGGGCCTGCTCGCCGGTGCGCAGGCAAATAGCCCCGGTAAAAAGCAAATAAGGCAGCACCACCACCCGTTTAGCTCCCAAACGGACGCAGCGCTCAATCCCGGTGCTGATGTTGGGGGGGGTCAGGCTGTAGAAGGCGGTTTCAACCCAACCGTAGGCGCGTCCCTCCCACAGCAGCCGGGCAATCTTGTAGACTT